>NZ_SPHM01000001.1:312-64944 GCF_005844125.1 Pseudoflavonifractor sp. BSD2780061688st1 E11 | reverse complement strand
GGCGTTATGAGGAAAGAATTCCTTGAATTCACCGTAGAGCTGCGCGGCAAGTGTCTTATTGTGGGCGATAATAATCGTCGGTTTATTTAACTGCTGGATGACGTTTGCCATCGTAAATGTTTTTCCGGAACCGGTGACACCAAGAAAGGTCTCACACTGGTTTCCCTCCTTGAAACCTTGAACCAGCTGCTCGATCGCCTGAGGCTGGTCGCCGGTTGGCTTGTATTCTGATACTAATTCAAAATGATCCATAATTTATCCTTGCTCCTCTACCTGACGGATTTTCTTCTCATAATTCCCTTGTTTGATATCTTTCCGAACATCCATCAAAATTTTTCCCAACAGATTTTGTCCTTTCCATCTATCTACGCAAAACCTGTCCTTATCTTTCATAGATAGCCCAATCCCCCATATCCTATCCTTTACCGCACATTCTGCAATTACCTCTTCTCCTGTTCTTTCCAACCTTTTCCTAAGTTCAGGATTTTGGCGAAACTTCTCAAAGACTCCTTTGTAAACAATCTCTTCTCTCGATTGTCCCCAGACTGTATCATCAAAATTTTGCACTGTTCTTCCCAAAGCCTTGATCTCCGCCACGTTATCCGTCTGTAATATTTTTTCCGCTGTCTCCTGATCATGAAACAGAATTGCCTTTTCGTACATCATATACTGTTCCATTGACGAGAATGTAATATCATCAATAATAAATTCAGACAAATACCAGTTACTCAAATATCCATTCTCCTCGTCCGGATTGTGAAAACATATCACCGCTTATTCCTCCCGCAATCATTTATACCTATTTTTGTGTCCCAAGTCCACACTGTTCTCCTACCTTACAGACAGCCACCTGCAAATCAAGATCATGAAGTCCTGGATACCATTCAAACATAAATTCAACTGGAAGCAATTTGACGACTTCTTTACTTGACATCTTATATAACCATTGAAACAATGCATAAAACTGACCAATCCAGTTCGGCGCAAATCCCTTGGCCACTTTTCCTTGTTTCGGTTGATATTTATCATTTTCCAGAAAATAATTGAATAAAGATTCAGCATCCATAGTTGAAACATACGCCTGCCCTTCATCTATCAGTGCTCTTGTACGGCTTTTCATATAAGCTTCTATGAAATCTGCCACGTCTATACCAGGGCAATGCTCTTCTGCATACTCAAATAATTTTCCTTGATTTTCAATCACTTCTTCCAAATAGGCTTCGCTGAATACATCCATTTTTCTACCTCTTATATCAATTTACTAAACACATTTTCAATCTTGTTCAAACATTTCGAATAACTGACTCTTATTAGAATCCATTTAAATAGAATCCCTCTCTGCCATTGCATCCATTGCCTTTTCGCACATTATAACAAATCTTTCCGCAAAAGTATATAGGACAAGTCCCAAAATCAGAACAAACATTCGATCGTGTGCTCCATATCCATTCTTTCTCCCTTTTCTTCTCTATCAGAAAACCCCACCGAAATCGATGGGATTTTAACTTTTTGTTTCCTGTATATATATTTTTTTACCTGTAACTGTGCTTTTCATTTTCGGAAAATATCGTTGCAGTGTCTGGTCAGGGAAGCATTGATCCAGCACATATTCCACAATATTTTCCTCTACATTCCGGCTCTGTCGTTCATGCATTCTGAGCAGCGCCGCCCCGGTGAGAACCTGAGAACAGACCATGAACACCAGAAATACTCTCATTGCGGTGTTCGGCCCTGTCAGAACCGGAGTTTCCAGTTTTCTCCTGATCAGAGGATAAATCTTCCACACCCAGGCAACGCCGATTCCTCCCCACACCAGGCAGAACGGGAGGTTGATGTACTTCCCGATATGAAGCGGCATTGCGGAATAATCCCAGAAGGTCACTTCCAGAAGGTGCTCTCCCAGATAGCCGCACAGAAATTCAAACAGTGCGCCTAGAACAGTACATTTCACAAACAGATATAGCTTACTGTTTTCCTGATCTTTTGCAGTAAATAAATGCAGAAGTACTCCTCCGAATCCCCATATGCAGCTGATTGGGAAAAACAGGTTGCTGGTTCTGCTCGTAAATTCATGAAAATCAATCCAGCACCATATGGATTCAATCAGAAATCCTCCGACACCGCAGATAACATAAATCCAGAACAGCCTGTAAAAGGTTCCCGCCCATTCTTCTTTTTGTATCTTTTCGTTTTTCAGACTTATGATATGTTCCATAGCTTATTTTTTCTTTTGAATGTTCTGTTCTCCTTTCTCAGAAATCTGCTTTTATCCTACCCTTCGTTTGTTTACAGAACGTTCCTGTTTTGTTTCAGAAATATGAAAAAGAATTCCACAGAGCCGTAACTGCCCCGCAGGATTCTTCTGATTTTTGCTTCGGTATTGCAAACGCCTGTCTGTCAATCGATCTATTCGCCTGCCGTCATATCGTTTTCTCCTTTCGGAAACGTAAGAATAATCTTCAGTCCGCCATCGTTTTCGGCTTTTGCAGATCCGCCATGCTGTTTCATAATATAATCTGCCACCTAGAGTCCTACTCCGCTTCCTTTTTTCTGTCTGGACTCATCGCACCGGTAAAACCGCTCGAAAATCCGTCCGAGTTTTTCCTCCGGCACGCCGTTTCCGTTGTCTTTCCACTCCAGCTTGATCTCTGATTCTGTCTCAGCTACCGTAATATCAATTTCCACCGGCTCTACCATGGCATACTTCATGCTGTTTTCCAGAAGATTATCCAGTATTCTCCTTACCTGTTCAATATCAAACCGGACTTCCGCTATCAGCTCTTCTTTTTTATGGAAATGAAATTTCAATTTCCGAGGATCAGCAGTCACTTCTTTTTGCGCCACATAAGACGCCGCATATTCCGCCAGATCTGCTTTTATCATATGGAACGGCATCTGTCCGCTTTCCATACGTGAAAAGTCAAAGAGTTTCCGGAGCAGCTGATTCATTTCTTCTGTAGATTCGTACGCCGTTTCCAGATACCGTTTCCTCTTTTCTTCCGTATCCGCCACGCCGTCGAGCACTCCTTTGATGTATCCCCGAATGGAAGTCAGCGGGGTCCTCAGATCATGTGAAATTCCTGTAATCATGTCTGTTCTCGCTTTTTCTGTCTTTTCCCGCTGCCTTTGGTCTTCCAGAATTGTGTGCTGCATCTCATTGAACGTCTCGCAAACATGTTCAAACTCCGCTTCTCCCCGATACCTGATGTTCTCTTTTAAATTTCCACTTTTGATCCGTTCCGCTCCTTCTACCAGCTGTTCCAGCGGCTCCATGACAACCCGGTTCATTCTGCGTGTAAAGAAGGATGCCAGAAGAAGCAGAACCGCAATTGCAGCAATGCCGGCCAGGAAGACCACGCCCAGGAACATATAAAAAGCACTGTTCAGGGACAACGCTTTTCCTCCCCAATCCGCGGAATGAACCGCGGCAATATAAATCTCCTCATTCGCAAAATATTTTCCTACAATCGTTGCGTTCAGAAATGTAAAGACTTCTGTCTGTCCATCATGGTATTCTTCCGATTGAAAAAACTCAGCCAGATCTTCCATATGCTCGTCATCAGCTCCGCCCACGACACGACCATTCCGAAAAAGTGCTGTCCGGTATTTCAGATTTTCTGCCTCTTTTATAAACTCCTGTGTTTTTGCCGGATCTGTCTCTTCGATCAGCTGTGCCACCTTCCATGCATTGGAATCCACCTGGTTCTGGCTTATGGAATGAAGCTGCCTTTCAAGGGAATCCTCAAACAAAACCAGCACTCCCAAAATAATCAGTATGAAAGAAATCAAAGCTGTAAACAGTATCATCATATTGGAACGAAACACTCTCTTTTTTAATGACATGGTTTTTCCTCTTTTCCTTTTTTCTGATCTTAATCATAACGCAGACGTCTGCTTTTTCCAGATGTCTCTGCAAGCCTCTTCTGTCTGGTTTTCTTTCCTAAAGCGTACCACGGCCGGCTAAAAATTCTTCTATCATTTCTTAAACAATTTCTAAACAGTAAAAGCCGGATGGCATTCAACTGTTGAAAACCATCCGGCTCAAAAACTTCCGTCTTTCTCTTATCCTCTTTTTCCCGGTATTCTGCTCTCACACGGCACTTTTGTCTGGCATTTTCCGCATCCGTACCGGGGTGCATACTTTTTCTTTGTCTCTTCCAGAAACTGGTCGCACGGCAGATGTTCTTTTCCGTTTTCCAGCGAAATCGCTCCCGCCGGGCATCGTCTGATACATGCGCCGCAACGGGTACAGTACTCATAAATGTCTGTATATTCCCGTTTTCTCGGTTCAAATCTTTCACTGACAATCAGACTTCCGAGTCTCCCCGCAATTCCCTTTTCTGTAATCAGCCCTTTGGACAGGCCAAAGGTTCCGAGTCCGCACACAAAGGCAACATGACGTTCCGACCAGTTGCTTGTATAAGAGGCACCCTGCCATTTTTCTCCCCGTTCTGGATCTGGTTTTGTCACACTTTCAAACCTTGGGTCTGATGCCGGAATCACACTTATGATCCCCTCTTCCTTGAGAATTCTCTGGATCTCATCACAGACTGCAATGACAAACCGCTGTCCTTCAATCCTGGCGTGCAGCCACTGGGCAGACGGCTCCGCCGCATCAGTCCAGTTACTTTTTTTGACCTCATCCGTAAACGGAATAAAGAAACTGATGACACTTTTGGCGTCCGGGAGCCATGCATCCGGCAGGAGAAACTGTTCTCCCACCGCCTCTTTCTTTTTCAGCTCCTCAAACATCGGATCATTTGCATCCCCATATCCCCAGATAGGAGGATCGTACATACGAAGTCCTGCATATTCAGGCGCAATCGCTTCCTCCTCAGACACGTAATTCAGTCTGCTCTCCATGACAAACTGCTCAATCTGCTTTTCCAGCATTGTTTTCTCCATCTTTTCCGCCCCTTTCTGCCACATCCGGCAATTAGAGATACAATTCACATTCCTTTCTGACAGAGCATACTTCTTTTAACTTTTCACTGACCTCGGCCACAGCATCCGGGTGCAGTGTCCGTGCCCCATGCGGGCATACCGCCGTACATCCCATACAGGAAATACATACTTCCTCCTGGATGTCTGCCGGATCCTCCGGATCAATCGCATGCACCGGACATTTTGCCGGACAGATTCCACACTTCACACAGGTGTCTGATGGACGAGGGATCATTCCACCGCCTCCGGCTTCCCGGTACGGGCGGTTCCCCGGAATCGTTTCCGTTAAAGCCCGTTCTCCTCTCTGAATCTTCTGCCAGATCTGTTCTCCGAAAGCATGCAGATTCTCCGTATCCGTTTCATCCGGGCGGCCGGCCGCATATTGATGTGCGATCGAATGTTCCGCAATCGCAGCCACAGCCGCAGTCACCTGAAAGCCGCAGTCCTTTGCCAGATCTTCCATTTCTGCCAGTGTATCATCGTAGGCACGGTTGCCGTAAACACAGAGCAGAATACACGCTGCTCCATTTCCCTTGATTCTGGAAAACCGTTCTGCGGCTGCCGACGGAACACGACCCCCGAAAGATGGCACAGCAAATACCACCACATCCTCTTGTGTAAATTTCTCTCCGGAAAAATCGGCTCCATACGTCATCAGATCCATCGTTTCCGGTCCCCAGATCTCCGTCAGTTTTTCTGCTGCCTTTCTCGTTCCGCCTGTCGGGCTGAACAGTATGTTTACAATTCGCATCCTTTTTTTCTCCTTTAATCCTTTAGTTCTTCCTTGCTCTGCTTTCAAAATAAATAAACCGGTCAATGGAATCGAGAATATCCTTGAAATCCTCCCTTGGCGCCAGGTCAATATATTGCTTCAAAAGCTCGGTTTCCTGCTTTTTGTATCTTCCATAGAAGATATCAAACAGGTTGTGGCCCCGGAGATGAATCCGGATCTCCTCCATATGGGCCTTCACATCCTCTGCCGTCTCCAGATCTTTCCCAAGTACCTCCTGAAGCTTTCTCCCACTTCGGATTTTATGCAGATACTCCTTCCATTTTTCCAGAAAAATCTCATAGAACTCTTCTTCGGACGGTACGACTCCAAGCTGAGCCATAATCTTCGGGTTCAAAAAATAATTTTCAAACGAATAATACTTCAAAATCAGTACATTTTTCTCCGTCACCCGCGGAAGTTTATCCACGTCTTCCAGATTTCGCTCTTCATAGTACCGGCAGAGCTGCCGTTTCAGTTCCCCCGGATCTTTCCCGTCTCCATCCCGGATCATCAGGAAATTATCCCGGAGATAAATCTGGTTCATGTACTTCAGATTCGCATAGGTTTTAATATTCGTGCAGCTGTTGGTCGTAATAATAGCAATCCGGGA
Source organism: Pseudoflavonifractor sp. BSD2780061688st1 E11 (assembly GCF_005844125.1). NCBI lineage: Bacteria > Bacillati > Bacillota > Clostridia > Eubacteriales > Oscillospiraceae > Pseudoflavonifractor > Pseudoflavonifractor sp. BSD2780061688st1 E11. The sequence continues at coordinate 58,618 of NZ_SPHM01000001.1, read as the reverse complement.
AAGTGTCCCGTCCTCTTCATAGGTTTCGTCATAATACTTCCGGATCAGAAGCGGCAGTCGGTTTTTATCCTGCTTTCCTTCCACAATAAAGACGAAATTTACGTTCATGAGGTCATTGGCGGAATATCCGAGATCATCCAGTACTTCACTGATATCCGTCTTTTCCCGGACTTCGGAGGAGCCGTCCTTTCCGGTCAGCACCTGGCGGATCTGTCTGCTGTTAAAGTTTGCCAAGAGATTAGGCGCATGGGTGGAAAAGATCACCTGACTCTTTCTGGAAAGCCGGTAAAGGATATCTCCTGTCACCTTCTGCAGCTTTGGATGAAGGAAAATCTCCGGATCTTCCACAAGAATCAGGTCTGTTCCCGTTTCTTTTGTCTCCTCACAGGTCTCCAGAAGGGAAAGCATGTAAATACTCCGCATGCCCTTTCCCATGCTGTCGATACTTCGGATGCCATTCTGATCATCCCTGCTGATTTCCGTTGTAACTGAAAGCATCTTCTCCATATCCCGGTTCATCGAATAACGGATTGTCTCTTTCCCTCCGTTTTTACGGAAATTTGCATTGACACGCTGGGAAAAGCTGTCAAGATTCAGATGATACAGCTTATATTCCAACAGTTTTGCGGCCTCAAACGCATTCAGTTCGGCCGTCGTCTTTTTATGAATCAGTCCGATACAGGAAAAACAGTGATTACACATTTTGGCCATATCAAACATACAGCTTCCGGATCTCATTCTTTTTACCAGATCATCCTCCTGCATCATCCAGAGATCTTCCTCAAAATTTTCCAGATCCCTTTGCGCGTCAATATAATATATTTTCGGAAAGAGCATCGGAATATGGCGGTTGTTTTTTGTGAAACCATCACCGTAGCGCACCTTCCCGTCTTTGTTCACTGTACATTCAAATGTCATCTCTCCGTCATGAAATGACGGAATCTTTCTGCAGAAGTCCCGGTACCAGGACTCATACCTTCTGTAGGAACTGACAATCCCGCACTGATGCAGTCTTTTTAAGTCTTCCTCTTCTACCGACAATGTCAGCATGATTTCAATATTGGGAAAATCTTCCCTGAAATCTTCCGGCTGAACCTGATAGATTCCTCCCGCGGTCCGGAGCGCATCCAGAATGGCCGTCTTTCCCGTACTGTTCTGTCCGACCAGGATCAATGCCTGCTCAATATCCGGGATATGAATCTCCCGGATCGACTTGAAATTTCGGATACGGATATCCTTGATACGCATGGAAACACCTTCTTTCCTTCCTTTTAGAATTATTGTAACAGGATCGCTCTCATGCTTCCAGTCATAATCCATTTTCCGTGCAAAAAACCGGACAGATTGGAAAGTTTTTCTTCCCTTTCTGTCCGGCTTTTATTTATACGTCTTTTTCTTTTATTCGGAAACCGTTTCTCCTGCCTCTACTGCATTGATCTTTTCCTGAATCGAAGCTACGGAAGAATCATCCGGCACGATGACCGAAAGCGGTCCTCCTGAGTAGGAATAGCAATACTCCGTGGAAGAAGTTCCTTCTGCTGCGACAGATACGACATCCCAGCCATTCATCCCTGCCAGCTGGACTCTGACAAGCTCCTGGAGCTGGCTTGTAGACATATTGGTCTCGGTATTTCCGCTGACCTGATCAATCAGACGAGGTCCTTTAATCAGGATCGATGGAGACATTGCCTTTTTCAGCATGGCCTCAATGACAGCCTGCTGGTTCTTTCCTCTCTGATTATCTCCCTCCGCAAGCGCGTGACGTTCACGGCAGAATGCCAGTGCTTCCTGGCCGTTGAAATGATTGGTTCCTTCTTTGACCTCAACGACAAGTCCTGACTCCTCTCCCGTCGTAAACGCAATGTCCGACTCAACATCAATGCCTCCAAGAGTATCTACCATCTCTATCAGAGATGTAAAGTTTACTCTTACATAGAATGGGATATCCACATCATACAGCTCTTCCAGAGTTGCCATGGAAGTCGCGATTCCATAAGTACCTGCATGAGTCAGCTTGTCCGGGTAACCTTCCGATACACCGGGGATCGGTACGTAATAGTCCCTCGGTGTCGTAACAAGTAAAATCTGCTTTGTCTTCGGATTCACAGTTGCGATGATGTTGACATCACTTCTGCTCTGCTGCGTAATGTCTCCATACACATCAATTCCGCTGATATAAACGCTGAACGGATCTTCGGAAACATTGACACCCGCGGCGGCTTCACTTAACTCCGGTGCTTCATTGCCGTCCGTAATATCATTTAATGCGGAACGCACTTCAAACATATAGAATGCCGCCACGAGAAGTACTGCACTGATCAGGAGTCCAAGCAGCGCTCCCAGAAAATGCTTCTTCCGGAATCCGTTCTGCATCCGGTAAACCAGAAGAACGAGAATCAAAAGGACAATTGCTGCTGCACCAAGATAAAGCCACGGAATCATTCCCAGATAAACTGCTGATGCCAGGAACAGCGCCGTAGCAATCAGCTGAATCAAAAGGACCAGCTTCCCGTTTTGCTTCCGGCTCCTTTTGCCTGACACAGGATAGGAGTCTTCCGGTCTTCTCCTTTTTGAGGAACTTTTCTCTCTCCGGTATCCAAACCCAAGATCTTCCGGCATCCGGGTTCTCCCCGGTCTTTCCTCGTAATCATAATCATCATCATCATAGTCGTCATAGTCATCGTAATCATAGTCATCATACCCGCTATAACGATCATATGTATCATAGCCTGTGTATCTGCTGTTTCTTCTATTATTAATGTAACTTTCGTCAATCTCATTTCCATCATAGTCCGTATAGCGGCTTCTGGATCGCCCTGCGGTACTGCTTTTGGAAGTTCTGGAGTAAGCCGTCCGCTGTCTTTTCCCCGGACTGCTCTGCTTTTTTCGTCTCTTCAATGCCTGCTCATAGGCCTGCCTGTCCTGACGACTCATTTTCGACATAGTTCATCTTCCCTTTTCTCTTATTTATTCCCATTCATTCCCTCGTTAGATTATATCCCGTATTCCAAAAGGAAGTCAAGCAGGACCCTTGGAAAAAAGACATCAAAACAGAGCCGGACCCCCGACAAATCCCGTATTTGCGCAGGTTCCCGGCTCTTTATGATTTTGGTTTTCACAAAAAATTAAGAAATCTGTCAGGTTTTTATCCCTGCTTGACATTGGATTCCCACTTTCTGTAAATCGCTTCAAGCGCATCTGTCACTCCTTCAATCCCCAGAAGGCTTACATTAAAAAGCATTCCATGCGCCTCAATACTTCCCCATTCTCTTCCGGTATGAGCTTCGTAATAAGTCTTTCTCTCCCGGTCCATCTTCTTAATTTTCTCCCATGCCTGTTTGGAATCCAGTCCATAAATCTTCATGATACGGCGGATCCGATCCTCCTTGTAGGCATAGATAAAAGTGTGAATGCAGTTGCTGTAATCTCCCAGAATATAGTCAGCGCATCTTCCGACGAAAATGCATGGTCCTCTCTCGGAAAGGCGGTTGATAATACTCGTCTGGACTTCATAAACCTTGTCGCTTAGCGGCACAGATTCATTGCTGTCATTGATAAAGACTGTATAATCACGCATATTTACTACATAGGCCGAGAGAAACTTTCCAAGGATTGTCTCATCCACCTTCTCTGCCGCCTCCTGACTGATCGACAGTTCATGCGCTGCCATTGAAATCAGATTGTTATCATACAGCGGAATGTTCAATCTCTCGGAAAGACGGTTTCCTACCTCATGCCCTCCGCTTCCAAACTGTCTGCCAATGGTAATAATAGTATGATTCGTCATATGCACACACTCCTTTTCGTTTATAAGTGAAACATGGAATCAGTTTTTCTTTTTCCGGATCTGGAGCTGTAGATTGACCGTCATCGGGTTGATCGTCACACCCTTTGTCTCCGGTGCAAGAAGATCCGGAATCTTTTCCGCCGGAATTACAGCTGTCCGGAAACGATTTTCTCTGTTGAATTTCTGAAATTCCATAATATCCGTAAATACCGGCTGATATGTGTCATCTTTCTTGTCTTTTAAAAGAGGAATTCCCTTATCCGCCTCAAAAGCTACGATATAACGTCCTCTGGAAAAATGTGCCATTACTTCATCCTGAAGATCTTTGATCTCCTGCTCACCTTCTCTTAACCGGAGTCTCTGGGTTTTCTGCATCAGATATAATGCCGTAAGAACCAGTTCCGGATTTTCCACCCGTACCTTTCCATCCGGTAATTCTTTTACCTCTGCCCTATGTACAATCTCCTGAAGCTGAAGGCGCTCTTCCTTGCCGGAATTCTGATCCACAACAACACAGTTGACTCCAATTGTGTAAAGATTGGAAAAAAAATGCAGAAGCTGCTTGTTCTCTACTTTTACAAGACTTACCGGCTCCTTTTCCTCAGCAAGTGCTTTCGCCGCTGTCTGTGCATCCTCCAGCTTCAAAAATACAAAAACTTCATCGTCAAATGTCTCCGGATCGCAGAAAACATATGGCATCTTTGTACATACGGATGCAATGGTATAGATCTCTGCCGCCCTCTGGATTGACTGAATTACTTCTTTTTTTCTGTCTGTCAGTGTCTCATTCTTCTTTTCGTCACTCATAATCTATATCTTTCCTTTCTGTGTCATTCCTGCATAGATATAGTATATACGATTTCTCCAAAACCTACAATTTATTTCTTTTCCTTTATTTTCGGATATGGATATGACTTAAAAAAATATAAAGAGCCATGCAAAGAGCCAGAATATATCCGATTGCGCCAAGCGCCGGAATTCCCCAAATTTTAGGTTTCATATCCGTCGTACAAATGATACTTGAGCTGATCAGAAGAGCCATCGCCAGAAATCCCATGATGATCCGCTTCACAAGTCTGGTCAGCATTTCATTCAGGTCATCTGTAGAATGCAGATCCAGATTGATCCGGTTCTGTCCTTTCAGAAAACCATGAAGAATATCTGCCGTCAAAGCAGGTATGTCAAGTGCCTTATGCAAAGACCGGTACACGCTTCTTGCATTATGCTTTAACGCATTCTTCCAGTCTTTTTCCAGGAAAATGCTTCCAGACATTCTCGCTGCTGCTATGCCGACCATATTGATCTCAGGAGCCAGATCTGCAAGAACCCCCTCCATATGTGTCAGTCCCCTTGCCAGCATTGTCAATCCGTGCGGCATCCGGATTTTATTTTTCTTCATCACTTCCATCAGATCCTGGATCACTTCGGCCAGATCGATATCCCCCATATCAACAGTTCCATATTTAGAAAGCAGATCCCCGATATCTCTGTACAGCTCGCTCTGATCCGGATGTCCCTGAAATTCTCCAAGAGCCATGACCACTTCCAGAATCAGCGCCACATCATTGGCGGCCACCCCTTTTACTGCTTCAGCAATCAGATCTTTATCTCTTTCAGTCAGCCTGCCCATCATTCCCATATCAATCCAGATGATTTTGCCGTCCCGGATTCTTACATTACCCGGATGCGGATCTGCATGGAAAAAGCCGTCATCCATAACCTGTTTAATATAGTTATCCACAAGCTTGGTCCCGATCTCTTTCAGATCGTACCCGTTTTCCAGCAGTTTTTCCTTTTCATCAATTCCAAGTCCGTCAATATACTCCATTACAAGAACATGGGTTGTCGTATATTCCTTGAAAAGCGCCGGAGTTCCCACAAAAGCCACATCTTCATTTTTTTTGGCAAATTCTTCCATGTTGGACGCTTCAATCAGAAAGTTCATTTCTTCCTGAGTGACTGCCCAGAGCTCGTCCAGCACCATATCCAGATCCACCAGACCTTTCATGCTGATGGGCGGAAGCAGCCGGACCGCCTTGTGAAGAAGCCCGATGTCGCGGGACATAATATCATAAATTCCCTTCCGCTGTACTTTTACCACTACTTTTTCCCCGGTCTTCAGTACCGCCTTATGTACCTGTGCAATGGATGCAGACCCCAGGGGAACCGGATCCACCTCTGCAAAAACCTCCGTATACGGACATCCGTAGGCTTCTTCCAGTACTTCCTGTACCTGTTCAAAAGGCATCGGAGCCACGTCAGAACGGAGCCGCATCAACTCGTCACAGTATTTTTTCGGAAGAATATCGGAATGCATGGAGGCAATCTGCCCCAGTTTGATATAGGTAGGACCAAGTTCCTCCAGAATCAGGCGGAGCTTTTCCGGTGTCACTCCACGTGAAATCGCATGCTTATGGAGCACTGAGGTTATTTCTTTTAAACGTTTTCCATATTTTTCCGATGATTGCTCGCTCATTAAAACTATTCTGTCTCTCCTTTATCCTCTTCTGATGTCTCTTCCGGTTCTTCTGCTTTTCCCTCCGGATCTGTCCCGGATTCCTCCTGTGCCTTCGGCTCTTCTTCCATCTTCTGGATCGCCGCTTTTAAATCAGCAAGCTGTTCCGGCGTCATCTTTCCTACCAGTTCCTGAAGTTCCTCCGGCGAAGACGGTTTGATAGAGACATTAACCTTTTCTTTCATGGTCTTTCTGATATTGTGTTTCAATTCTTCGTTGAGTACTTTCCCCTGTTCTACCGTGATCTCACCTTTTTTCACCATCTCATCTAGAAGATCTTTTGACTTTTCTGCCGTAACCGCTACAGCGCCTACCCCTGCAAGAAGTACTTTCTTTAAATTTTCACCTAATCCATCCATATGTATTCTCCTCTCTTTTTACGACTGTATGAACCATCCGGCTATATGCGGGACAAAAATCAGAAGTCCTATTATGACAGAAGCAATCGCTGCGATCAGAACCGCGCCTGCCGCCGTATCTTTTGCAGTTTTTGCCAGGGGCTTTTTCTCCTCCGTCACCAGATCCACTACCGCTTCCACTGCTGTATTGACAAGCTCCAGCGACATGACAAACGCACAAAGGACAATGCAGATACACCATTCTGAAACGGTAATCCGGAAGGCAATCCCCGCAATCACAACCATCAGAAGTGCCGTGCAGTGAATTTTCATATTCCTCTCTTTCCGGATTCCTGTCCAGATTCCGGCAAAAGCATATCCAAAACTCCTCCACAGCGGATTCTTCTTTTTCCCCGGCATTCTTATCATCCCCCATCTTTCTCCGGTCTTTGTATCCCGCTAATTTATTATTATTTTATCAAATCTCGAGCAAATTAACCAGTCTTTCTCATTATTTTTTTATTATTTTCAGAATTTTTCCACTTGCGAATATTAATCCACTCGGTTTTTAAATGATATCACTTCTTCTTTTTTTCAGGATTCTATTGATAAAAACGCAAAAATAGTACAAAATGAAAACAGATACAAGAAATTACACAATAGGAGAGAAAATATGAGATTATATGTAGCTTATGGAAGTAATCTTCACAAAAAACAGATGGAAGAACGGTGCCCGGGCGCAGTTCCTTACGCAGTCGGAACGCTGGAAGGATGGGAACTGATTTACCGTGGACTTGAACCGGAAAAAATCTATGCAACCATCCAGAAAAAAGAAGGTGCTGCCACCCCGGTCGCACTGTGGGATATTACTCCGGAAAATGAAAAAAGCCTTGACGAGTACGAAGTGTACCCGACCCTTTACTACAAAGAGGATGTTCCGGTTACGCTTCAGGACGGACAGACAATCACAGCCATGGTCTATATCATGGCCGAAGAAGCAAAACCGGGCCGCCCGTCAGACACCTACATCCAGACAATCCGGGAAGGCTATGGAGACTTTGGACTGGATCTGTCTGTCTTTGAAGCATCCCTGGAACATGGCTGCTGTTAAAATCCGACCTCGGTGTAAACCATCTAACGCAGCATCATAAATTAAAAAGGATCTTATTCCTATTTCTTTATGTTTTAGCGTTATAATGTTGCAACAAATGGAGGTTTACGGTTGAGACTCTCCCTACCGTGATCTTAACCGTACAACATGCCTAAAAAGTTTGCGGTTAAGGCCCTTACTTTTCAGGTTGTTAACCGTATATTATGATGTTGCATATAACGAATCACTTAACCAGCTAAAGCCACATAAACAAAAAAAGAGAGAACTCTCTTTTCCCGAAATCTGATTTCAGGAAAGGAGTTTCTCTCTTTTCTTTATAACGGTAACTATCCCTGCAATCACCAAAAGCAGGCCGCTCATCTTCCATGTCGTTTCGATCGACCAGATCTCCGCAATCTTTCCCATGACCAGCATGGAAACATAATTAAAAATACTCACAATCATTGAGTGAAAGGACAGGACTGTGGCCCTGTTTTCATGGCTGATTCCTGCATTTAATACGGTCTCCTTGAGCGGATATATGATCCCCAGGAAAAACTCAAACAGAAGGATTCCAAACAGCAGGTTCCAGAATGTATGCAGATATGCCAGTGCAAACACACTGATTCCGCATACTGCACTAATCACTGCAAGTGCCGAAAACGACCGTTCTTTTCTTCGTTCCAGTACTGCATTGCCAGCCAGCATTGCGGCCCGCATCAATACCCACGCCAGCCCGATCACTGTATAATTAACGCGTTCAAAACTGTGCAGCACCGGCGACCAGAATACAAATACCGGTGAAAACGCAAAAGTCAGAATACTGTTAAACAAAATCACATTCCAGACATTTTTGTCTTTCATACAGTACTGCACGCTCTCTTTTATGACTTTTTTTACACCAGACGCTGCTTCTGAAATCTGCCTTTGTGTTCTCGTCTTTCTGACCGTCTCCACCTTTGGCATCACTACGAGGCTGATTCCTATGTAAATCACCGCTGCCACAAAAGCAAGCAGGAAAATTCCTTCGAGATAAAAATCCGCAACCAGACCTCCTAACAGGCCGGACAGGATCATCATGACAGAAATCCCTTTGTTTTTCAAAATAAAGACCGTTCTGCTTTCTTCTGTCGACGTATTGTCGATAACCCATGCATCCAGCGTCCCGGACTCAAAAGCACAGGCAATACCAAGAGAAATCTGTGCCGCCAGAAATACCGGCATTGTATCACAGAAGAAAAACAGCACATTGGTCACAGCCATCAGAATTCCGCTGAGTACAGTCGTCCTGACATATCCAATTGAATCCGCCAACGCGCCAGTCGGAATCTCCATGAAAAACGAAACAATCAGCGACATGGCAACAACAAGATTTGCTTCCATCGTATTCAGTCCCTTGCTGTACAGAAACAGAACAAATGTCGCACCTGTAATTCCCGCATAAAACTCAAACAGACAGTTCAACAGCAGAAAAGTTCTTCTGACTTTCTTCCTTCTTACGCTTTCCGAAGCGTCAATCATGCTTCCTTTTCTCATACCCTTCATCCCATTTCCATTTTAGAAATATATTGTTTCGATTATATCACCAGCATAATAAAATTGCTATTAATTTTTAAATTTTAATTTTATAAATTAACTTTTTAGATATTTCCATCTATAATGACAGAAATTTATTAATCCCTTTTTCTATACGATATTTCATCAAAAGGAGGTTGCATATGAAGCACTCTTTAATTCAATTGGATTCTTTTATTAATGCCACACGGCCTCTTGGGCTTTTGGGTGTGAAAATAAATATTGGGAAAACGCTTGTTGGCGAATGGTATCTTGAAGAAGACCATCGTAGAAACGTCTATTCTGCAGCCAAGAGTTTCACTGTCTGCGCTGTAGGTTTTGCACTTCAGGAAAATTTGTTATCCTTAGACGAAAAGCTAACAGATGCTTTTGCAGAAGACCTGCCGTCTACAATCAGTGAGAATTTATCCTGTGCAACTGTGAAAGATCTGCTGACTATGCATTTAGGACAGAAAAGGAGTTATCTCCGGGATGCAGAGCGCCCTCTTTTAGAATCTGATAACTGGGTCAGACTGTCTCTCCGTTTTCCGTTTCTTTACAGCCCTGGTTCCAAATTTGTTTATAATAATGTTGGTCCGTATCTGGCGGGTGTTCTGGTACAAAGACGCGCAAAATGTAATCTCGTTGAGTATTTGACTCCTCGTCTTTTTACCTATCTTGGCATCAAGAATCCCACCTGGGAAACTGATCCCCTCGGAAATACTTTTGGCTCTGCAGGGCTGATGTTAACCTTATCCGAGCTTCATCGCTTTGGTTTATTTTGTCTCCAGCAAGGCAAATGGAATGGAAAGCAACTACTGGATTCCGACTGGATCAATGAATGCAGCCGCCAACACTATGATGCTCCGTACGGTTATTGTTTTTGGTGTGGAAAGCACCATTCCTTTCGAGCAGATGGGAAATATTCGCAGTTGTCAATTATATTTCCAGACGAACAGGCAGTCGTCACAACTTTTGCAGAGTGCCGGGATGGAGGTCGTTTTCTCAATGCTGTCTATGAACTGCTTTACCCTCAAATTTCTAGATAAATTTTTCCCATCTCTTTCCAAATAGCACAAAAGAAGTACATTTTGATCTTCTACTCTCAAAATGTACTTCTTTTTTCTATATTCCATCTTAACACACCACTTTCTTCCGTCACCCCAAAGAAGATGCTATTCTTTTCTCAAGGAAATTACCAGCGCCACTCCAAGAATCACCGCGCCTCCGATCAGTTCCCGGATCCCCGGCACTTCTCCGAGAAAGAGAAGTGCATACACGATCCCGTAAACTGTTTCCATACCGGAGATAATACCAGCCGTCTGAGCTTTTACTTTCCGCTGTGCAGCCACATACAGGGAATGGGCGAATGCAGTACAGATAAAACCGATTGCAGCAATACCGAGAATATTCTGTGTTGTCCAGCTTGTTTTGACAAAAAATATTGCCGGAAGCAGGACAACCGCTGCCGTTCCCTGTTCGTACAGGCAGACTGTTCTTGCCGCATAACTGCGGGATAGATACCGGTTTGCCAGAGACAGAACCGCATACGACAGACTGGACACCATTCCCCAAAGGATCCCGATGGTAATCTGATTCTCCAGTGAAAATTCCGGTATCGTAATAAAGACGCCAAGAAGCAGGACCGCCGCGCTCAACACACTTGTCACTTTCAATTTTTCCCGGAACAAAAGTGGTTCCAGAAATGTCAAAAACAGCGGGAACGTAGAAAAGGTAATGGTCCCGATTGCCACAGAGGAACTTTGAATCGCCTGGAAAAAGGTCGTCCAGTGGACTGCCAGAATGATCCCTGCAAACACCGCGATTCCGTAGTCTTTCCTCGATTTAAGTTTCAGGGAGGCTCGGCCTGCTATAGAAAGCAGGAAAAGCAAAAGGGAGGAACAGATGACCCGCCCTCCTGCTACAATCACTGCCGGAGCTGTCACAAACTGTCCAAGGACAGCAGACAGCCCAAACAGCATGACTGCAATATGTAATGATATCAGACTTTTTCTATATTCTTCTGACTGAACTGACTGCTCTTCGTTGTGCATGCCGATCGTTTCTCCTTTGTCTATCCGTATTGCCGTCTTCTTTCTTTTTTCTTTTGATTACGGCTTTCCACACCTGCGGCTATCCAGAAAATCAGTGTACCGATCCATCCGCATATAACCCAGGCTCCATAAATTTCCACCTCCTGATTATAACATGCCCGGAGCGTCTGGTACAGTTCCAGATCGGTCCATCTATCATCCGCAAAGAATCCCCGGATTCCATCCACATAAAACCGGATATCCAGGATCTGTTCCGGCGGCAGAAATTCTCTCGGTATCTCAAGTTTTCCTGTCAGAAAATAGATCACCACAAGCCATGCTCCAATCATCAGTACGCCTTCGACTCCCTGTCTCCACTGCTTCTCCTGCAATGCCCCGAGTTTTCGGATACCGACAAACAGAAGGATCACGCTCATCGGAAGCAATGCAATCAGCCATGACAGATACACTGCCTGAGAAGCCATTGTTCTGTGTGAGGACAGATTCAGACTCTCTCCTTCGATCTGTCTGCCAAAAACATTCCATGTAAAGTCAGACACCTGATTGACATGAAGCGGCTTCTCATTCGTCTTTCTGACAGTATAAATCGAAATCTCTCCCGAACCCTTCTCTATGTTTTTTACCTCGTATCCGGCAGTTTCTGCCTTCATAATCTCCCCGGCCTCTAAAGGCTCTACAAGTTTCAGCAGGATTCCTTCCGGGAGCTTTTCGATCTGCTTTTCCATACCCCGTCCAATCAACATATGAAAAGCCAACAATCCTGCAAGCAGAATCAATGTTGTAAGAAACAGAACAATTCCTCTACTACTCTTTTTTCTCTCCTTTTCCATCATTCTTCCCCCGCAATCACCGTTCAATTATCCGGCTATTATTGTCTAAATTATATCATTGTCAAAAATATTTGTCTATCATTATAGATTTAAATTCATTTTTTTGTGATAATATTTAATTATCAATATTATTTGTCAATATTTTCATCTAGAATATTCTTTAATCTTCCCTTAATATTTATTCTGATTATTTTCTTTTATATAAAATATTCCAAAATTTTACCCACCCCCCATTAAATTGACACACATTTTATTTGTTGATATAATAAGGGAAATACAATTTATGTGAGGGCAAAGGTATGATATCTGTAAAACAAGTTAGTAAATCTTTTCATGGTAATTGTGTTCTGGATCACATCAGCTTTGAAATCCCGGATCAGACAGCCACGGCGCTGATCGGACCAAATGGAATCGGAAAAACAACGCTTTTGAATATTCTGTGCGGATCTCTGGTACCGGATTCTGGCGAAGTCACCTCCGAAACTCCTGATTTTCAAAGAGAAATTTTTACCGTTCTGTCGGGTTCCCATCAGCTGTATGCGAAAAATACAGTGAAAGAAAACATCGAATTCCTTGCGGTGCTGCGGGGCCTTTCCAACTCGGATATCCGGCAGAACCTGGACCGGTACCTGCCTTCTTTCCCGCTGTATGACTCCGTAAAAAACAAACTGTTTGAGGAGCTCTCTACCGGTCAGAAACAGCTGATGATTCTGCTTGCGGCTCTGGTGACGAATTCCCGGTATCTGATTTTAGACGAACCGACCGAAGGACTGGATCTGGATCACAAACGGGCACTGCTTCACGCTGTTACTTCCATCCGAAATACGAAGACCATTTTGATCACATCCCATGATTCGGACTTTATTACGTCGGCCGCCGAACGATTTCTGTTTCTGAAAGACGGGCAGATCGCAGTCGAAAAAGAACATCTTGATACAAAGGAATTTCTGAAAATTTATGAAGCATTATATTTGCAGGGGGAATCGTTATGAGAATAATCTGGTATGAATGTAAAATGGATGTGTTAAGGACGTTCCGCTATAAGATGGGACTGGTTTCTGACCTGGTGATTTATACATTACTTCTCTGTTTTTTCTTTTGGTCTAATACAGGGCAGTCCTTTCAAGAACTGTATGGCGTAGAAAATTATCAGGCACTGCTTCTTCTGGGCTACGTGGCATGGACCTTTTCTGTCACAGCAATTTCCACTATTGCTTCCCAGCTTCTGGCAGAGCTTCAGCGCGGCACCCTCTTTTTCAAGCTTCACTCCCGTCTTCCGCTTCAGATTCTCTATCTGGGAGACCTGCTTTCCTCGGTGCTCGTCCAGACTATTGTTGTGATCATTTATTCTGTTGTAACATATTTCTTTTTCGGGGTACGGTATACAGTAACACTTCCGATCGTAGCCGCATTCTTAATTTCCATCCTCGGCATGTACGGAATCGGGCTGATGATCGCAGGGCTTTCTCTGTATTACAAACGGATCGGCGCTATTGTGCTTCTGGTACAGTTATTTCTTCTTTTTGTTACGGATACCATTCCAACATCGCCAGTCATCACAGAAGTTTCCAGTGTGCTTCCGCTTACGATGTGTAATACCGTGATCCGGAACAGCTTTGTTCACAAAGATCTGGGAATGACGTTCCTTTTGCTGTGCGTCGTCAGCCTTCTCTGGTTTGCGGCTGGATATATAGTCTTTGACTGTTTTATGAAACAGGCCAAGAAAAAAGGCAATCTTCTTTTATACTGATGTACTGTTTTTGCAGACCCTTCTTTCTCCGGGAGAGAACTGGTTTCCTATTCGACAAAAGGAACCATTTCTCTCCCTTTTCATACCCTGATAGTGAAGGATTTATTTCCTCCAAAATAAAAAACAGGAGGCACTTTCATGGGTATTACAAACTCTAACAAAGAGGTCAATGTCTCACAGATCACCTGCGGCGGAACCTTCCAGGTAACACTTGGTCTTTCGGCAGCTCCGGATATTTCGGAAAATCCGGTGGATATTGTTCTTGTTCTCGACCGCTCCGGCAGTATGGCCGGAAGCCCGCTCGAAAATCTGAAGCTTGGGGCGGACACCTTTATTGACATTATCGATGAAACTACCGACAGTACTCAGGATGGACAGATCGGCTCGGGAAGCCATATCGGTATCGTCAGCTTTTCCAGCAACGCATCAGCAGACACACAGCTGATTACTTCGGTTGCTGACTTAAAGGCGGCGGTAGCTGCGCTTTCTGCAGGTGGATCCACCAACCATGCAGACGCATTTTCCACTGCAGCATCCCTCTTTGACCCTTCTTCTTCCAACGAAAAGGTCATTGTCATGTTTACAGACGGGAAAACGACTTCCGGAATTCCTCCTGCACCGGTCGCAGAAATGATCCGTGATTCGGGGATCATTATTTACTGTATCGGTCTGATTGGAGACACAGGAATTGATGTGGATGTACTCAATGACTGGGCAACAGATCCGGATGCATCTCATGTTGCTGTCACCCCGGATGATTCTGAACTGGAGGACTTGTTTGCGGATCTGGCGGCCAACATTTCCAAGCCGGGAGCAACAAATATTGTCATTAATGAGACTCTCAATCCGGATTTCACTATTGTAAGTATTGGCATGCCTTCTTCCGGTACTGCCTCCGCCATTGATTCCCAGTCTCTGCAATGGAAAATTCCATCACTCGGAGTCTCTGGAAACGAGGGCGCGTCTTTGGAATTCTATGTGCAGCACACCGGCCAGACTTCCGGAAATCTTCCTGTCAACCAGTCCATTTTCTACTCGGATACGGAAGGTAATACCGTATCCTTCCCTGAACCTTCCGTTCAGGTTGAATGCGGCGTTTCGGTAGACCCAGAGCCTTGTCCGGTTCCGGTCGATTTTACAATCGGAAAATGCCAGGACTCTCTGGTCGTTGATCTGGGAGATGCGTATCTGGAATCTTCCGGCCGGATCGTACAGCTCAATGTCAAACTGAAAAATGTCTGCCCTCACAAACGGGTTGCTCTCGGAATTATTCTGACCGAAACCGATAACTACGGAAGCGAATATCAGCGTGGCATGAAGGCCATCACCATACCGGCCCATACTCAGAAGAACTGTCAGGATGTAGAAATAAAATGCATCAAGTTTGTTCTTCCGGAAGACCTGAATGTATCCGGCTGTCCATGCCAGTCGCTGTGCTGTGAACGGCATCTGAAAGTGCGGATCATCGCACATTATATCGATACCGACTTCCGGTGCTGCGATTCCACCGTAACCTTCTAACGTATAACAGGGAGAGCATTTCGTCTCTCCCCCTTTTTCTTTCTATATCTAACAAATCTTATTGCCATTTGCCACAAGCTTGAACTTGCATCCCAGAACCTCGGCGGCTCTCCGGCACATGATCATCCGTTCCAGAAAAATTTCAAAATAATCCATCACCGTACACATCTCGTCATCCAGCTCCAGATTCATCTGAATCACTCTCTTCTCTTTTTTGACTTCCAGACTGGAGGCCAGCACCGCATAGTTAACCCGGTCGTGGATATCAAAATTGGCAATAGTCGGATTCTGCACCCGGTTTCTCCGCACATCGGTTTTGTCCGCCAGAATCAGCGCCGCAGAGACGATGTCCACGGCAGTTCCTGTGGATTCATCGTGGTTCCCGATCGCTGTTGTCACAGTCATTACATCCCGGAGAGGCATCCCCATTTCTTTTAAAATTCCATAAGCCAACAGTGCTCCGGTATGGGCGTGGTCGTGCCGGTTGATGCTGTTGCCGATATCATGCATGTACCCGGCAATTTTGCTGAGCCGGATTTCTTTTGGCCCATACCCAAGATCTTTGAGAATCTTTCCGGCGGTTTCTGCCACCTTGGCGGCATGTTTTCGGGAATGTTCCGTAAATCCAAGAACATCCAGCACCTCATTTCCTTTCTCTATCAAAAGATTTATCTCTTCATTTTCCTTTACCTTTCTGTAAGTAATGATGTCTTGTTTCTTTTCTGCCATATATTCTGTCGTAACTCCTCTTCTTATAATCTTGTAATTGCGTCCATGGCAAGGGCGGAACGCTCACATTCCTCCGGCGTGAAGGTCACCTGCCAGCAGAGCGGGCTTCCTTTCATATATTCGGAAGCATAACTGAGACCATTCGTCCGCTCATCCAGCATCGGACGGTCAATCTGGTTCGTATCACCAAGCAGAATGATTTTGGTGCCTTTTCCTGCTCTTGTAATAATTCCTTTTACCTGATTCGGCGTCATGTTCTGTGCTTCATCGATAATCAGATAAGTCTTCATAATGGAACGCCCGCGAATATAATTTAACGCTTCCGTCTGAATCAGCCCGCGGTCGAAGATTTCATCGATCTTCCCCTGTAATTCCCGCTCATCTTTATAGCGTTCTTCCTCGTTGGAATCGATCAGCTGTTCCAGATTGTCAATGACAGGACGCATCAGCGGAGAAATCTTCTCCTGTTCGTCTCCCGGGAGAAAACCGATGTCCGAGTCAAACTGTGCGTTTGGCCTGGAAATCAGAATTCTCCGGTATTCTCCCGTTGGATGATTCAGGATTTTTTCCAGACCGACCGCCAGCGTATAGAAAGTCTTACTGGTCCCTGCCCTGCCTTTGATAATAACAAGCGGTGCCTTTTCAGCCGGCTGCATCAGTGCTTCCTGTACGAAATATTGTCCTGCATTTCTTGGAGAAACACCGTAAGGCTGGGTTTTCCGGTATTCCAGCTTTTTAATCACTCCCTTTTCCACCCGACCGAGCTGGGTTTTCTTTGCAGACTGATCCGCCTTTAAAATCACAAATTCATTTTCTTCCAGCTTTGGCACGATCCGGTTACCCTGTTCGTCCGAAAGGTAGACATCCTCCACCGGAACACCCTTTTTCTTAAACTCTTTGAATTTTTCTTCCGGCACATACACTTCTATCCTTCCCCTGTACTGCCCTTCATACTCTACAACCTGCTCTGTCGTATAATCTTCTGCCCGGATTCCGATGATCTGTGCCTTAATTCTGAGCAAAATGTCTTTTGTCACAAGAACCACCTGTTCCTCACAGGACTCCGCCAATCCCTTGCAGACTTTCAAAATCCGGTTATCCATCTTCTCTTCCGGCAGATCCTCAGGGAGCGTCACGTTTACAAAGTTTTTCTCCACCCGGAGTATACCTCCTGATGCCAGTTCAATTCCTTCCAGCAGATCTCCTTTTTGCCGGAGTTCTTCCAGAATCCGGATCGCTGTCCTGGCATTTCTTCCTTTCTCGCCATCTGCCTTCTTGAGATTATCCAGCTCTTCCAGTACAACAACAGGCAGAATCACCTGATTATCCTCAAAACTGAGCAGTGCCTGTGGATTCTGAATGAGAATGTTGGTGTCGATGACATAGATTTTTACCATATGCAGGTCTCCTTTACCATATAGACTTTTCATAAAACACAAAAGGAAAGCTGTTCTTCCCCTTTATGGAAATTATAGCTTTCCTGTATTTTAACTTTGCTCAGATTTGGGTTAAATTTGGGTTAAAGCAGGCATGCAGATAAACATTGCCATTTCCTTTTTATCAGGATTTTACTTAGACTTGACAGAAAGCCAGTAGTTCATACCGGTTCTTTCTTTTATAATGACAGTAAAGATTGGAGGAGTGTCTTATGCTTTTCTATACGATCATGATTCTTATTCTAGGCATACTTAGCGCAGGCATAACTGTATTTTTCTTTTTCCGGTGGAGACAGAATCGAAATGTTCCAGAAGATATCAATACAGAAAATACAACTGTTCCGGCGCACATATCCATTTTTACCAGACTTGGGACAGCACTGTTTCTTCTTGTTTTCACAGTTGGATTTATGTCAGTCGGCGTTTATTTCCTATATTCTTCCTGTCAGGAAGATCTGAGATATTCCGGCGAAGCGAATGGAACTGTAGTAGAATATACCCGGAAATGGGATACTACAGGCGAAACTTCCGGCTATCTCTACGCCCCTGTAGTCCGCTATCAGGCAGAAGGAAACGGGATCTGCATGGGTACAGGAAATGTCTGGAGCTCCAGACGCTCCTTTGAAATCGGAGAACAGATTACCATCCGCTACAACCCGGATCAGACCGATATCGTCTCTATAGAAGGCAACGGTTTATCCGTCGGTTTCAAAATGGGATTCGGATTTTTTCTGTTTGGTTTCACGGTATCTATTCTTGTTCTTATTTTCTTCGCCCTGAAACTGTTGGTCCATAATCAGGACACCAGGAACCGGATTATGGGACGGATCTGCGTGCTTCTAATCGGGCTTTTGATTGCAGGGGTCTGGATTGTCTTGGCCGGTCTGAAACTGGCAATGGCAGTATTCGCCCTGTTTGGATTGTATGTTCTTATTCATCGAATCCGAAGGTAGGGATAGACATTCCAGAGGACGTTTTCAATATCCGGATTAGTTAAATCCACATTTTGCATTAGATCTACTTCATAATCATTTTAAAGGACCAAGAAAAGGTGGAATCTTATTACAAAATAATTGAAGATCTTAAGAATTCACTTACGGACGAAAATGGGAATGCAAAAAACTTCATTTTTACAAGCTCTTATTTGGATCTATATCGCAAAGCAGACTCCAAGATTTTGGCTGTGATTAATTGAAAAGAATAGAACAATCCATGAAAGTTTTAAAACCATAAATGGAGAAGAATTCGGGTATCTAAATTTAAAGAGGACCTTTCTTCGTGAGGGTTCTTTAAGAGGGGCCTTCATGATGGGCTGGTAAAACAAACATAAGGGTAAGGAAAAAAGGGAAGCATACGCTTCCCTTTTTATCATAAATATAGATTAAAATCTTTATTTATTATTTGTTGTTGATTGCTGCCTGTGCTGCTGCAAGTCTAGCGATCGGTACACGGAATGGTGAGCAGGATACGTAGTTCAGGCCAAGTTTATGGCAGAATTCTACGGAGCTTGGATCTCCACCGTGCTCTCCACAGATTCCTACATGCAGGTTCGGGTTAGCCGGTTTTCCTAAATCGATAGCCATCTTCATCAGTTTGCCGACACCAACCTGGTCAAGTTTTGCAAATGGATCGTTCTCGTAGATCTTAGCGTCATAGTAAGCGTTGAGGAACTTACCAGCGTCGTCACGGGAGAATCCGAATGTCATCTGTGTCAGGTCGTTTGTACCGAAGCAGAAGAAGTCAGCTTCTTTTGCGATCTCGTCAGCTGTAAGAGCAGCTCTCGGGATCTCGATCATTGTACCAACTTCGTATTCA
Organism: Pseudoflavonifractor sp. BSD2780061688st1 E11; assembly: GCF_005844125.1. Taxonomy (NCBI): domain Bacteria; kingdom Bacillati; phylum Bacillota; class Clostridia; order Eubacteriales; family Oscillospiraceae; genus Pseudoflavonifractor; species Pseudoflavonifractor sp. BSD2780061688st1 E11. The sequence goes on along the minus strand of NZ_SPHM01000001.1, from coordinate 39,199 downwards.
AGGTCGATACCAGCTGCTGCGATTTCAGCGTCAGCTGTTTCAACAACGAAGTTCTTCACGTATTTAAGCTCTTTTACTTCTCCAACAAGCGGAATCATGATTTCCGGTTTGATGTTCCAGTCCGGATGAGCTTTCTTTACGTTGATAGCTGCACGGATAACAGCTTTTGTCTGCATCTTTGCAATTTCCGGATAAGTAACTGCAAGACGGCATCCACGATGACCCATCATCGGGTTGAACTCGTGCAGGCTGTCGATGATTGCTTTGATCTGCTCTACAGTCTTGCCCTGAGCTTCTGCAAGTTTCTTGATATCTTCTTCCTCTGTCGGAACGAACTCATGAAGCGGCGGATCCAGGAAACGGATTGTTACCGGGTTACCTTCCAGAGCTTCGTAGAGAGCTTCGAAGTCTCCCTGCTGATATGGAAGAACTTTTTCAAGAGCTGTTTCTCTTTCTTCTTCTGTTTCAGAACAGATCATTTCACGGAACGCGTCGATTCTTCCTTCACCGAAGAACATATGCTCTGTACGGCAAAGTCCGATACCTTCTGCGCCAAGTTCTACAGCTTTCTTAGCGTCTTCCGGTGTATCTGCGTTTGTACGAACTTTTAATGTTCTGTATTTGTCAGCCCAGTTCATGATACGTTCGAACTCACCAGCGATTGTAGCGTCTACTGTCGGGATTACTCCGTCGTAGATGTTACCTGTTGTACCATCAATGGAGATGAAGTCTCCTTCGTGGAATTCTTTTCCGCCAAGTGTGAATTTCTTGTTTGCTTCATCCATTACGATGTCGCCGCATCCGGATACACAGCATTCACCCATACCACGGGCAACAACTGCTGCGTGAGATGTCATACCACCGCGAACTGTCAGGATACCCTGAGCGCTCTTCATACCTGTGATATCTTCCGGTGATGTTTCAAGACGAACCAGAACGACTTTTTCTCCTCTTTCAGCCCACTCTACAGCGTCATCAGCTGTGAATACAACTTTACCGCAGGCAGCTCCCGGAGATGCTCCAAGACCTTTGCCCATCGGTGTAGCTGCTTTCAGTGCAGCAGCGTCGAACTGTGGGTGAAGTAATGTATCAAGGTTACGAGGATCGATCATAGCAACTGCTTCTTCTTCTGTTCTCATGCCTTCGTCAACAAGGTCGCATGCGATCTTCAGAGCAGCCTGTGCTGTTCTCTTTCCGTTACGTGTCTGAAGCATGTACAGTTTACCATGTTCTACAGTAAACTCCATGTCCTGCATATCTCTGTAGTGGTTTTCCAGAGTGCTGCATACTTCTTTGAACTGTTTGAATGCTTCCGGGAATTTGTCTTCCATTTCGGAAATGTGCATTGGAGTACGAACACCGGCAACAACGTCTTCGCCCTGTGCGTTTGTAAGGAATTCTCCGAACAGACCGTTTTCTCCTGTAGCCGGGTCACGTGTAAATGCAACACCTGTACCACAGTCATCTCCCATGTTACCGAATGCCATCATCTGTACGTTAACAGCTGTTCCCCATGAATACGGGATATCGTTGTCACGACGGTATACATTGGCACGCGGGTTGTCCCATGAACGGAATACAGCCTTTACAGCGCCGATGAGCTGTTCTTTTGCGTCAGCCGGGAAGTCGGATCCGATCTTCTCTTTGTATTCAGCTTTGAACTGTCCTGCAAGAGCCTTGAGGTCTTCTGCTGTCAGTTCAACGTCCAGCTTCACGCCTTTTTCTTCTTTCATCTTATCGATGAGTTCTTCAAAATATTTTTTGCCGACTTCCATAACAACGTCGGAATACATCTGGATAAATCTTCTGTAGCAGTCCCATGCCCAACGCGGGTTTCCGGAAGCTTCTGCCAGAGTTTCAACAACTTCTTCATTCAGACCAAGGTTCAGGATAGTATCCATCATACCCGGCATGGAAGCTCTTGCACCGGAACGAACGGAAACGAGAAGCGGATTCTCTTTATCTCCGAATTTCTTTCCTGTGATCTCTTCCAGTTTTGTCATAGCTTCCATGATCTGACTCATGATTTCGTCATTGATCTGTCTGCCGTCCTCATAATACTGGGTACAAGCCTCTGTTGTTACAGTGAATCCCTGAGGTACCGGGAGTCCAAGGCCTGTCATTTCAGCAAGGTTCGCACCTTTACCACCCAGAAGGTTTCTCATTGTAGCGTTACCTTCTGTAAACATATACACCCATTTCGTAGCCATGTTTCAATGTCCTCCTAATAATATATTTGTAATATTTGACACGAAAAACACGACTTTGCGTTTCTCTTATGTAAAGTCGTACTTCTGTGCCCGGAATATTACGTTCTTTTGCAGTTTCCCGCTGGTAATATTGTAAATGTTTTAACATAGTTCGTCAAGAAATTTATCGTATTTTCTGCAACAATTCTGTCATGCCTCGTATGGCAATTATGTCACAGTTTATGCGACAATCCGGTCATGTCTTATGGCCGGATTGTCACTCTCGTTTTATTTCTGTCCGATTTTTTCAATAAATGCTTTATAGCCTTTCACAGCTTCGTATACATCTGCCTTACTGGAGATCTCATACATTGCATGCATACAGAGAACTGCAACACCGCTGTCGATCACTTCCATGCCGTACTGTGCCATGATGTATGCGATCGTTCCGCCGCCGCCGACATCTACTTTACCAAGTTCTGCATACTGATATCCGACTCCTGCCTCATCCATGACGCTGCGGATTTCTGCGAGATACTCTGCGTTCGCATCGTTGGAGCCGTTCTTTCCACGGCTTCCTGTGAACTTGTTGAATACAAGTCCTTTTCCGAAGAATGCGGAGCTTCTCTTTTCAAATGCTGCTGCAAACATCGGATCGTAAGCAGCACTTACGTCTGAGGAAAGCATCTTGGAATTCTGAAGGGCACGTCTTACTTTTAATTCGGACTCTTCACCTGTCAGTGCAATGAGCTCTGCTATCGTATTTTCAAAGAATCTGGAATGCATGCCGGTTGCTCCGACGCTTCCGATTTCTTCTTTATCTACCAGGATGCAGCATGCGGTACGGCTGATCTGCGGGTTGTCCAGCATTGCAAACAGAGATGTGAATGCGCAGACTCTGTCGTCCTGTCCGTAGGATAAGATCATGCTTCTGTCAATACCGCAGTCTCTTGCTTTTCCTGCCGGAACGATTTCAAGCTCTGCAGATACGAAATCTTCTTCTCCGATTCCGTATGTTTCTTCCATAAGACGAAGAACGCCTGCTTTTACTGCTTCTTTTTCGTCTTCTTTGAGTCCCTCTGCCTCTGTGAGCGGACGGCTTCCGATCAGAAGATCCAGATTGTCGCCTTCAATCACTTCAGATGCTTTCTGTGACATCTGTTTTCCAGCCAGATGTACAAGCAGGTCTGTGATTACAAATACCGGATCATTTTCATTTTCTCCGATATTAACACGGACTTTGGTTCCGTCTTTCTTTACGATCACTCCGTGAAGAGAGAGCGGGGAAGCAAGCCACTGATATTTCTTGATGCCTCCATAGTAATGAGTATCGAGATATGCCATCTCATCCGTCTCATAGAGCGGATTCTGTTTGATATCGATTCGTGGAGAATCAATGTGAGCTCCAAGGATATTCATTCCGTTTTCCAGCGGTTCTTTACCGATCTGGAAAAGAAGAATCATCTTGCCCATGAAAGATGCGTAAATCTTGTCGCCTTCCTTTAATGGTTCTCCTGCCTCTTTGTAAGAGCACAGGCAGCGGTATCCTGCTTCTTTTGCCAGGCGCTCTGCGACCTCTACGCATTCTCTTTCTGTCTTTCCTTCATCCAGGCAACGTTTATAACGTGCGCTGATGTCTTCCATCTCTTTTAATTCTGCCTGTGTGTAGGTCTTCCATACATTTCTTCTGTCCACTGTTTTGTTCCTCCTTCTGACATGAGATATTTTCAGGCTCAAATGCCCTCAAGTACTCTTATTATACATCACTTTTGCCAAAAGTCACAGTGCTTCTTTCATTTTCTTTACATATTCTTTTATATACGGCACACACTGCTCTTTGTACCGCCCGCAGAGCTTCACAATGGCCGAACCTACGATCACGCCGTCCGAAACTTCCGCCATCTTCCCTGCCTGTTCTTCTGTCGATATTCCGAATCCGACCGCACACGGGATATCTTGTTCTTCTTTCACCAGCTGCACCATTTTTCCCACATCCGTTGTGATCTCTGAACGTACACCCGTTACCCCGAGCGAGGAGACGCAGTAGACAAAACCGGCTGCCTCTTTTGCAATCATCTGGATCCGGTCTCTGGATGTCGGTGCGATCAGCGAAATAAAGTCCAGCCCATACTTCCTGCACACGCTGTCAAACTCTTCCTTCTCTTCAAACGGAACATCCGGAAGAATCAGACCGTCCATGCCGATTTCCGATGCAGTCCGTATAAAACGTTCCGTCCCGTAGGAGAATACCACATTGGCATAAGTCATAAAGGCCATAGGAATACTGGTGTTTCTTCGGATCCGCCGGACCATCTCAAAGACCGCATCCGTCGTAATTCCTCCGGAGAGAGCACGTAAATTCGCATCCTGAATCACCGGTCCTTCCGCCGTCGGATCGGAAAACGGAATTCCAAGCTCAATCAGGTCTGCTCCCGCCTCCTCCATGGCATAGACGATCTTCTCTGTCACCTCGACGGACGGATCACCGCAGGTGATAAATGGAATAAATGCTTTTCCATGTGTAAATGCTTCTCTGATCCTACTCATAAATATCCTCCCCTCTGTATCTGGCGATGGCCGCGCAGTCCTTGTCGCCTCTTCCTGACAGATTGACGACGATACACTGGTCCGGTCTCATCTCTTTTGCAAGTTTCATGGCATAGGCTACGGCATGGGCGCTTTCGATGGCCGGAATAATTCCTTCCGTCCTGGACAGATATTCAAAGGCGTCCACTGCCTCGTCATCTGTCACCGCCACATATTCAGCCCGTTTCTTATCATAAAGATCCGCGTGTTCCGGACCGATTCCCGGATAGTCCAGTCCGGCTGAGATGGAGTATACCGGAGCAATCTGTCCGTACTCATCCTGGCAGAAATAGGATTTCATTCCGTGGAAGATACCGGGCTTTCCTGTAGCAATGGTTGCTGCCGTCTCTTTCGTATGGATGCCGCGGCCTGCCGCTTCACATCCGATAAGCCGGACGTCTTTCTCTTCGATAAAATGGTAAAACGCTCCGATCGCATTGGAGCCGCCGCCGACACAGGCCAGCACCGCGTCCGGAAGTTTTCCTTCCGCCTCCAGGATCTGCTCTTTGATTTCTTTGGAAATCACTGCCTGGAAATCCCGTACGATGGTTGGGAACGGGTGGGGCCCCATGACAGATCCAAGGACGTAGTGGGTATCATCGATCCGGTTCGTCCACTCCCTCATGGTTTCGGACACCGCATCTTTTAAAGTTGCCGTTCCGGTAGTGACCGGATGTACCCTGGCTCCGAGAAGGCGCATCTTATACACGTTCAGTGCCTGACGTTTTGTGTCCTCCTCTCCCATGAACACTTCACACTCCATCCCCATCAGAGCGGCTGCAGTTGCGGTTGCAACTCCGTGCTGCCCTGCTCCGGTCTCCGCAATCACACGGGTCTTTCCCATCTTTTTTGCAAGCAGAACCTGACCAAGAACATTGTTGATTTTATGAGCGCCGGTGTGATTTAAGTCTTCCCTTTTCAGATAAATTTTAGCCCCGCCCAGATCCTTCGTCATATGCTCCGCATAGTAGAGTCTGGATGGTCTCCCTGCATAATCATTTAATAGTGTTGTAAGTTCCTTCTGAAATTCCGGATCGTTCTTATAATGATTGTAGGCCTCTTCCAGTTCAATGACCGCATTCATCAACGTTTCCGGTATATACTGCCCTCCATGGGCGCCGAATCTTCCCTTTGACATCTGATTCCTTCCTTTCTTTCTCTTATCTGATATCTCAAGTCAGCGACCGCAGCATGTGTACTGCGTCCGCGATCTTTTTTTCGTCTTTCACTCCGTCTGTCTCAACGCTGCTGCTCAAGTCGACGGCAAACGGATGAAACCTTTCCACGGCTTCTTTCATATTATGAATGCCGATTCCTCCGGCAAGAAAGTACGGCTGTTTTGCTTCCTCCAGGCATGACCAGTCGAAACTTCTTCCTGTTCCGCCGGTTCCGCAGTCAAACAGCAGATAGTCTGCCGGAAATCCCGCTGCTCTTTCTACATCTTCTCTGCTCTTTACGGAAACAGCTTTGATCACCGGCACGCCGGCTGTCTCCCGAATCGTCCGGACCATCTCTTCTCCTTCCTGTCCGTGGAGCTGAATCATTTTAAGCCCGCTTTCCCTCACAATGCGTAGAATCGTATTTGTATCCTCATTGACAAAGACTCCTACAGGCACAATCCCCGGATCCAGCTCTTCCAAAAGCCCTTTCAGTCCTTCCGGATCCATATTTCTCCGGCTTTGCGGCACGTTTAGAATAAATCCACAGTAGTCCGGCCTTGCCGCGTTCACATATACAATGTCTTCTTTTCGCCTCAATCCGCAGATTTTGATCTTCGTTTTCATTGGTCCATTCCCCCAAGACAGGTAAGCGCTTTCCTTTTGTCCGGTTCCCGCATCAGTGTTTCGCCGATCAGCACCGCGTCCGTTCCGTTTTCTTTTAAAAGCCGTATGTCCTCCGGAGTGCGGATGCCGCTCTCTGATACAAAGATGATTTCCGGCGGCACCAGTCTGCGCAGACTGGCGCTTGTCTGAAGATCTACCTGAAACGTATGAAGATCCCGGTTGTTGACACCGATGATCTTTGCCTGGCACCGCTTTGCCATCTCTATCTCTTCCTCAGAATGTGTTTCCACCAAAGCGGAAAGTCCAAGATGCTCTGCAAGTTCCAGATCAGACCGTAATTCCTCTTCCGTCAAAATCGCACAGATAAGAAGCACTGCATCGGCTCCCATGGCTTTTGCCTCGTAGATCATGTACGGATCCACAGTAAAATCTTTCCTCAAAACAGGGATCTGTACTTCCCTGGCAATTGCTTCCAGATAAGCATCGCTCCCCTGAAAATAGAATGGTTCGGTCAGACAGGAGATGGCTGCCGCTCCAGCCTTTTCATAGTCTTTTGCAATGTCCAGATATGGAAATGTTTCCGCAATCACCCCTTTGGACGGGGAAGCTTTCTTCACCTCGCAGATGAACGAAAGTCCTTCCCTGGAAAGGCTCTTCTGAAAAAGAAACGGTTCTTTTTGCTCCTTCCGGCTTTCGATTCTCTCCAGAAGCCGGCCTGTCGGAATCTCCCTCTTTTTCTTTGCAATCCGCTCCCTTGTCTTTTCAGCGATTTCATCCAGTATGGTTTTCATACCCGTTCCTCCTGTACTTCCGGTTTCCAGCCGTTCGATTCCCGAATGAATTCTTCCAGTTTCTTTCTGGCTGCCCCGCTGTCGATGATTCCTTCCGCCATCCGTACGCCGGCCTCCAGATTCGGTGCCTTTCCGGCCAGATAAAGGGCAGCTCCGGAGTTCAGTGCCACAGCATCCCGTTTTGGTCCTTTCTTTCCATTTAAAATCTCCAGTGTGATCTGTGCATTTTCCTCCGGTGTTCCTCCCGTCAGTTCCTCTTTCTCGCATCGGATAAATCCGAAATCTTCCGGAGTAATCTCGTAAGTATGATAGGTTCCGCCTTTGATCTCACAGACCTTTGTCGGCGCACTCATGGAAATCTCATCCAGCCGGTCCATCCCATAAACCACCATCCCGCGCTTGACTCCAAGATTGCTCATAACTCTGGCAAGCGGTTCTACCAGCGACTCTTCATAGACCCCCATCAGCTCCATGTTTGCTCCTGCAGGATTGGAGAGCGGCCCTAAAATATTGAATACAGTACGGATCCCCAGTTCCTTCCGGATCGGCGCCACATACTTCATGGCAATGTGATAGTTCTGTGCAAACAGAAAGCAGATGCCGATCTTCTTTAACATGGCCGCACTTTCTTCCGGCGAGGCCGTGATCCGGACTCCCAGCGCTTCCAGAACATCGGCCGCCCCGCTTTTGCTGGATGCCGCCCGGTTCCCGTGTTTTGCAACCGGAACGCCGCCCGCCGCGATGACCAGAGAAGATGTGGTGGAAATATTAAACGAATTCGCTCCGTCTCCTCCTGTTCCGACAATCTCCAGTACGTCCATCTCATGAAGGAGACGGATACAGTGATCCCGCATTCCTTTGGCTGAACCGGTAATCTCTTCGATGTTCTCCCCTTTCAGGGAAAGAGCGGTCAGATAAGAGCTCATCTGAACCGGGCTTGCCTTGCCGTCCATGATCTCATTCATGACTTCCAGTGCTTCTTCTGCTGTCAGATCGTTTCTTTGTGCCAGTTTTAATATTGCTTCTTTAATCATGTCTGTAAACCTCCACAAAATTCTGAATCATCTTTTTCCTTTCCGGTCTGATCAAAGAGCATTGTGTACTATCAGCCGGATCAGCATTCCGACAACAAAAAAACGCCCCTGATACAGACAATCCATAACATCTGTATCAAGGACGATATCTACATACCGCGGTGCCACCTTGATTCACGGAAAAAATCTTCCATGCGCTTAGCGAGATACCAACATATCTCCGGCAACTGACGTATGCCCTACGTCGCAGAGTACTGGGCAGGAATTCCTGCTTTTGACTGCGCCCTCCGTGGTCCATTTGGCTGACTGCGTTCCATCCGGCTCTCACCTTCCCGGACTCTCTGTGGGTGCACGGCAACTTTGATCTCCACTTCAACGGTTTATCTGGCTAAATTCAATTTTTACTCATTATAGGATGAAAGCGCAGATGTGTCAATACTTTTTTCAAGATTTTCCATCTCTGTCAGAATCTCCTTCTGTCTCTCATCAAACAAAAGTCCTTTATTGTACTTGTAGAAATACGGGCAGTCATTATCCCTCAGGAACCGGATACTGTCCCCGTTGGTATTGAGTTCTGCCAGAAAGGCCGCCATCTCCTGACTTTCGCCAAAGGCGTCCTCCAGAAACCGGAATGTGTTTTCCAGTGCTTCCATCGCCTGGTCCGTAACTGTCTGCCGCTTCTCCACCTGTCCGGAAAATGCTTCCTTGACAAAAGCAAACTCCTCGTCCCATCCGGCGCCTTTTGCCGCCGCTTCGGTCAGCTTCCACCGCTGCTCATAGGATTCCAGCTCTGTAATCACCGAAGTTTCCAGTTTTTCCATGGCTCCGGTCAGAAGCCCTGCCTTCTTTTTCGACGCCAGTTCTGCCCGAAGTCGTTCAATCACTGCTGACAGGCTGTGCTCCTCTTTGTATACTTTTAATTCCGCAAACAGCCGTTCTGTTCTGGCATCTTCCTCTTGGTACGCCCGGAAATACTCGGCAAGCTTTCCGTTTAACATGCCTACAATGCTGAACCGTTCATCAAAGGCGGCGAATTTCAGCTTTTCGAGAACATCCTCCCCGTAAATGCCCTGTACAATCTTTTCCAGACCGTAGTCTTTCTTGTATTTCTCGTACAGTTCCAGATAATTGGCAAATTCCTTTGCTATTTCCCAGTTCTGTAAATACTGGTGCGCTACTTCCCGGTCCACTTTCTTACCAAGCATCCGGTATACGCGGAGAAGTTCTGAGAGATCCTCCCATCCTCTGGCCGTCACAAACTGCTTTCCATCCACCGTATTTTCTACCCTGTAGAAATGATCCTTCCGGATTTCCAGATAAGCAAGAATCGCCGGATCGATCTGTGCCTCGTAGGCGTACTCCCGCCATACGTCATAATTTTCCTCGATGTCAATCCGTTTCAGCCGGTCCAGTGTCACAATGTCGAATTCCCGCACGGACTTATTGTATTCCGGCGGGTTGCCTGCCGCCACAATGATCCATCCTTCCGGTACTTTGTGGTTTCCGAACATCTTGCACTGAAGGAACTGCAGCATGGTCGGCGCCAGTGTCTCCGAAACGCAGTTGATCTCGTCCAGAAAGAGGATGCCTTCTTTTAACCCGGTCTCCTCCATCTTCTCGTAAACTGACGCAATAATCTCGCTCATCGTATACTCCGTGACGGAACAGACTTCCCCGCCATAGCTGCGCTCCCGGATAAACGGAAGTCCTACCGCACTCTGCCGGGTATGGTGTGTAATCGTATAGGAAACCAGGCCGATTCCACATTCTCTTGCGACCTGTTCCATGATCTGGGTCTTCCCGATTCCCGGAGGCCCCATGAGAAGGATCGGCCGCTGCCGGATCGACGGGATCAGGTAATGTCCGTCCGCGTCTTTTTGCAGATAAGCCTCGATGGAATCCCGGATTTCCTGCTTTGCTCGTTTGATATGCATCCTCTATTCTTCCTCGCTTTCCATAAATATCGCTTCATCCAGCACAAGCCGGATTGCCCATGCCGGTGTCCGGATGTCCCTCGATCCGTCGTCGATAAAGACGAACGCCGTCTCGTAGGATGGCATCCGGGACGGATAGGTGCCGTATCCGTCTGTAAAATAAATCACGCCCCGCAGATTCTGGAACGCTCCCTGTTCAATCAGGCTGTCAATATAGGCAAAGGCCGGACGGAAATCGGTTCCGCCGCCGCCATAGAGTTTCAGCTCCTGCATATAGCGTTCCCAGTCTTCCTGTCTCTCGATCCTCACATCCTCCTGCACCTGTTCATCGCACTGAAGAATCCGGATATGAACTTTTCGGAAGAAGCTCTCATTTTCGCTCAGGACATCATACGTTTCTTCCAGAAATTTCCGCACCAGGTCTCCGGAGCAGGACATGGACGTATCCACCACAATGACAAATTCTTCAATCTTTTTAACCTCCTTTGTCTCCTGTGGTTCGATCAGCGGCATATTACCGTACATGGACAGTCCGTAATGATAAAAGGCATAGTCAAAGCTGTCGTCATCCACACCGATTTCTTCCCGCCACACGGAAAACTTTCTCAGAAATTCCCGGTAGTCGTAGCGCTTCTTGTTGGCGACCCGAAGCTCTTCCAGAAGGTCTCCGGAAGCACTTGCCTCTTCCTGCGCGAAAGTATCCAGATTCAGTTCCATCTGCTCGCTGATCTGTTTCCAGTTATTCTCTGTCTCATTTGGCGGCCGCTTTTTATTTTCCTCCGGGTCCGGCCAGTAAAGATGGCTGTCCGCCCCAAACTCGGCATCCAGTTCCATCCGCTTCTTCTCACTCATTCCCCATGCTGTCAGACTTTTATAGATCTTCTGTGCTGTCAGCACCTTCGTGCTGTTTTTCAGTCTGCGGTATACGTCCTTTCTCAGCCAGGATGGTGCCCGTCTGACACAAGGGCAGGAAAGGCTGTCGATAATGGACTCCACTGCGATATTGCAGGCCAGATCCCAGAAAAGGGGATCCCGTTTACCTCTCAGATAAAGATGCCCGAACAGACAGTGCAGGACGATGTGGAGATAGGCCCGGTTGACATTCTTCCGGTCTTCCCGGTAAGTTCCGCCAAGCCATCCCGGATGAAAGTAAAGCCCCTGCCCGTCTGTTCCGATGGAGCCGATCTCCCCGTCCATCTGGAACCGCAGGCTGGAAAGCGCCACGTCCAGGTACCGCATTTTCAAATATAACTCATTTCTCGCTGTCCGCAGAATTTCCTTTCCCAGGGCATTCATGCGCGCGGCCTGCTCTTCGCTGATCGTCTCTGCCATCTCTTCCTCCTTATCCATCTTCATACATTTTTCTGATTACAGATCAAACGTTTTCTTTCCGCTCCGTTTCCTTCCGGCCTGCAGGAGAAGGGCTGACATTTCAGCATGTCCTTTTTTCTCCGCAACAGTAAGCGCCGTCTCCAGTGCCTCACCTTCCCAGATCTTCTGATCCAGAAGAAATCGTACCGTCTTCATGTCATCCGCCTCAAGCAGAAATCCGGCAGTCTCCCCGGCACAGCCCCTCAGGAAATCTGCGTACTCTTCTTCTGCCTGTCCGGTAAGCCGGTACGGCTCCCGAAGTCTGGCCAGCGCAATCCGGATCAAAGTGCGGACATCTTCCCTTGCTCTTGCCTTTACAAAAAGGGAATCGTACTCCTCATAATCGATCTCCTTATGATAGACACACTGCCGGTAGTCTCCGCCGGATCCGTGGTAGTGCGTCTCCACGATCCGGGCCGGCGTATTCTCCACCGCCTCTTCGTAGTGCTCCGGAAAGATCAAACTGGCTGTCTCGATCTGTTCCTGATCCTCATAGGAGATATGGACCGCAAGTTCAAACCGTTGTTCCTCCAGAATCTGTCTCAGACAGGTCTGGCGCGACTTTCTGCAGCGGATTTCCACATGGCTTAACTGGCATCCGGTAAAGGCACCTCCGCCGATACTGGTCAGGCTGTCCGTAAAGGACAGTCGTTTTAACCGAAAGCAGCGGTAAAAGGCGTAGCGCCCTACTTCACCAAGCTCCTCCGGCAGATGGATCTCCTCCACCTGTCCGCCGCAGAGCCGCTTCCGCGCTTCTGATTTTCGCTCCCCGTCCGGCAAAAAGACTGCCATGCCTTCCTCTTCCTCTGTCTGCGCAAATCCATAGTCTGCAATTCTTGTTACCGGAAGGCCATCAATGGTATCCGGAAGGAAGACCTCCGGACTCTCTCCGTAGCATCCGAAGATGGTGACGGTCTTAAATTCTTTTGATTCTGTTTTATAATGTATTTCCGGATACATGACTCCCTCCTGCCAGAATAAATCACTGCATAACAGCGGCCGGAAGACAACTGCTCCCGGCCTCGTTTTTTAATATTCAAACTTCTTTTCAAAATAAGCTTTCAGATCTTCGATCTTTACACGCTCCTGCTCCATCGTATCACGGTCACGTACAGTTACTGCGCCATCTTCCTCGGATTCAAAATCATAGGTCACACAGAATGGTGTACCGATCTCATCCTGACGGCGGTACCGTTTTCCGATGTTTCCACGGTCGTCGTACTCACAGTTGTAATATTTGCTGAGCTCGGCATAAATCTTCTCCGCACCCTCGTTTAACTTTTTGGAGAGCGGAAGGATACCGATCTTCACCGGAGCTAAAGCCGGATGGAAGTGAAGGACTGTTCTTGTATCTCCTCCTTCCAGTTCTTCCTCATCGTATGCTGCGCAGAGGAACGCAAGTACGACACGGTCTGCTCCAAGTGACGGCTCGATGACGTATGGCAGGTATTTTTCCTTCTTCTCATCGTCAAAGTATGTCATATCCTGCTTGGATACTTCCTGATGCTGTGTCAGGTCGTAATCGGTACGGTCTGCAATACCCCAAAGCTCGCCCCATCCGAACGGGAATAAGAACTCGAGGTCTGTTGTCGCACGGCTGTAGTGGGAAAGCTCTTCCGGCTCATGGTCACGTGCGCGCAGCTCGTCTTCTGTCATACCAAGATCTCTCAGCCAGTTGTAGCAGAAATCTTTCCAGTATTTAAACCACTCCAGGTCTGTTCCCGGCTCACAGAAGAATTCCAGCTCCATCTGCTCGAACTCTCTTGTACGGAAGGTAAAGTTACCTGGTGTAATTTCGTTACGGAAAGATTTTCCGATCTGTCCGATTCCAAACGGGATCTTCTTTCTGGAAGTACGCTGTACATTCTTAAAGTTGACGAAAATACCCTGAGCAGTCTCCGGACGGAGGTAAACGACGTTTTTCGCATCCTCTGTAACTCCCTGGAATGTCTTGAACATCAGATTGAATTCCCGGATGTCCGTGAAATTGTGCTTGCCGCAGCTCGGACACGGAACCTGGTGTTCATTGATGAAATCCATCATCTTCTCATGGGACCATGCGTCTACGCTTTCTTTCAGCTCAATCCCGTGTTCTGCCGCATAATCTTCAATCAGTTTATCTGCACGGAAACGCTCCTTACACTCTTTACAGTCCATCAGCGGGTCGCTGAAGTTTCCGAGATGTCCGGAAGCAACCCATGTCTGCGGATTCATCAGAATCGCACAGTCTACGCCGACATTGTAAGGATTTTCCTGAATAAATTTCTTCCACCATGCTTTCTTCACATTGTTTTTCAGTTCTACGCCGAGATTTCCGTAATCCCATGTATTAGCAAGTCCACCATAGATTTCGGATCCCGGATATACAAACCCCCTGGTTTTGGCAAGAGCTACGATTTTGTCCATTGTTTTTTCTACCATCGTCTTTTACCTCACATTCTTCTAAAATTGTTTCCATTATACGGTAATTTGCCCGCTTTTGCAAGCACATCCCCTGTTTTTGCGTCCTGTTTTCCTGACAATTCGGCCGTTCTTCCGGCCCGGAGCCCTGCTTAAATCATTTCCAGCATCTCCAGCGACCGGAATGTATGTCCTATGTACACATCTACGCACCGCTTTGCTGCCTTTTTCAGCTGCGCCAGCACATCATCACTCACCGTAAAGGTGTAAAGTTTCTCCACCGGCGTCCCCTCAATAAATTGCAGGGCGTAAAGCGCAGACTGTCCAAACGGAAGTACATCCGCCGCCTGTCCGGCACAGTCCGGGCAGAGCATGCCGCCCCTCGACGCGCTGAACCGGGAAAGCTCCTCCGTCCTGCCGCATCCGGCGCAGGCAAAGGCCTGCGGCGCCTCCCCTTCGAGGCAGATCATCTTCAGTTCAAAGATGCACCGGATCAGGGGAAGAGAAATGCTTCTCTTTACGACAATCCGCATCGTCTGATAGAGAAGCTTTAAAATTTCCGTCTCGTCATTATTCTCTCTTGTACAGTATTCGGCAAATTCCAGGAAATAAAACCCGTATGTCACGGCTTCGATATCAGTTCTAAGCTCTCCGAAATAATTCTGAATCTCCGCCTGCTGCAGCGTATACGAAGATCTTCCTTCGTAAAGCGTAAAGGTGCCGAACAGAAACGGGCCCGTCGTCCCGACAAGCATACTGTTCGGCCGCCTTGCACCTCTGGCAAAAGCGGAGATCTTCCCCCGCTCACGGGAGAGGATCACCACTCTTTTATCGTATTCTCCAATCGGAAGCGCTGACAGAATCATTCCTGTCACGGTAATCGTCTGGCTCACTTTCTTCATCCTTCCGGCTTTCGTTCTGATCCCGGTCTTTTTCGGCCTTATGAGCCGTTATCCCTTTGTAGGTCAGATAGTCTTCTACTTTTCCGGTCATCTCAAACCGTGCCCAGTAGTCTTCATTCATCGGATCACCTCTTCATCTTTTGGAATAAAATTAGGTTCTCCGATTTTTCTTTTGTTATTCTTCTTCCCGGTATCCAAAATTTCTCATCAGAAATTCGCTGTCTCTCCAGTCTTTTTTCACCTTCACCCACAGCTTTAAATTGACCTTGCAGTCCAGCATCCGCTCAATCTCGAATCTGGCGGTACTGCCGATCTTTTTAAGCATGCTGCCCTGTTTTCCGATGATAATTCCTTTGTGGGAATCCCGCTCACAGATGATCGTCGCATCAATATCCGCGATGGTTCCTTTTTGTCCCCTGCGGAATTTCATCTGGTCGATCACTACCGCGATTCCATGCGGAATCTCCTCGTTTAAGCTGTGCAGTGCCTTCTCCCGGATCAGTTCCGCCACAATCTGGCGCTCCGGCTGGTCCGTCACCGTATCCTCATCGTAAAACTGTGGTCCGTACGGCAGATACTGCAGAATCACCTTTACCAGTTCGTCTGTATTCTCTCCGTTTCTTGCGCAGACCGGAACAATCTCCGCAAAATCGTAGATATCTTTATACTTTGCGATGCACGGAAGAAGCTCTTCCCGCTTTACTTTATCCACCTTGTTGATAACAAGAATCACCGGTGTGTGTACTTTCTTCAGCTGCTCTGCAATGTGCTGCTCTCCCGCACCGATAAAAGTGGACGGCTCCACAAGCCAGAGTACGACATCCACCTCATTGAGTGTCCGCTCCGCCACATTCACCATATAGGTGCCAAGCTTGTTTTTTGCCTTGTGGATTCCCGGCGTGTCCACAAAGACGATCTGTCCCTCGTCCGTTGTGAGTACGGTCTGAATCCGGTTTCTCGTTGTCTGTGGTTTATTGGATGTGATGGCGATCTTCTGCCCGATCAGCTGATTCATCAGCGTGGATTTTCCCACATTCGGCCGCCCGATCAGTGTCACAAATCCTGATTTATACTGCTTATTCTCTGTCAAAATCCCGTTCCTCTTTCCTTTGTAAACTCTCCGAACCGGAGGCCCCGGCACCTAAAACAGCGCCTTCACCTCGGTAAAGATTTCTTTTTCCTGCTCAATCTTGTCTTCATTTCCGATGACACAGATCTGGTCTGCCTGTAATACTTTCTCCACGATATCCGCCAGATTCCGGATATCCTGCTGCGTTGCACGGAGAACTTCCAGCCTTTCTTTTCTGATCATCTCTTCCGTCACATGATTCATGTAAAGATTCATGGAACGGTCGCCCCTGGTAGCCGGAGTCATCGGCTGATCCATATTGCTGATGGTACCGATGATGAATTTTGTCATATCCCGGTCACTGACATCAAAGTTTCTCAGATATTCGGTCACACCCTGGTAAATTTCCAGCGTATTTTTCAGGTGCGGATCCCGGTAGGAGACAAAATAGCCTTCTCCCAGCTTGTTAAAGCTGCTCATGCATCCATAGGCGCCGCCTTTGACACGAATATTCTGCCAGAGGTATTCGTATCCCATGATAACTTTCAGAATCTGAAGCGCCCCGTGGTACTCTGCTCCGGCATCGATAAAGTTTCCTGCCATTGCCACATACTGTACCTTGGAGGAAGTCTGGAATCCTTCGTTTTTCTTCGCGCATGTGAGCTGGAAACCGGACTCTTCCACTTCTTCCGTGTGCAGACATCCTGAGAACTTCTCGATCTCCTGAAGTACCGGTTCTTTGCTTTCCGGTTCTCCCGTATAGCTTACGATCATCCGATCTTTCCGGAATACCTTGCGGCTGATCGTCTGCAGCATCTCCATGAGACGATCCTTTTCTTCCTCAAAATGGTCTGCGATCCGGCTGACGGTCTCGTAGTACTCAATTCCGTTTGTCATGTCTTTAAAGCGCGCAAGCGGCGAACTGTAGGACATGGCACGCAGCACGGCGGAACTGTGTCCCGCAGAGAGGAACTTCATCTGAAGTCTGGATTTCAGCATGTCCAGAATCTCTTTGATCCTCTTCTCATCTGTAAGCACCGACCGCATCAGAATTTCCTCCATCATAGAGAGGGCAAACGGAAGCTGGCCGTACATCGCTTTCGTCTTGATCTCAAACGTCGGGCGGAATTCTTTCTCCTTCACTTTTGTGACGTCGGTGTACATTTCAAGGGATGTCTCAATGCCTCCCGTGCGTCGGTTGATCTCATTGAACAGTTTGCCGTACTCGTAATGTTCGGTATCGATAATGCCGAGCACTGCCTGCAGAAGTCCTGCATACGGGATCTCTTTCTCGCTTAATGTCCGAAGATCAAAGATCAGTGTCAGATAGCCGATTCCGTTTGTATCGATCGGATGACAGATACATGGAACATCCCCGGCTTTTTGCTCTTCGTTATAAATCGGAGCAATGTCTTCGGAAATATCACTGACTTTCAGCACCGGAATCTTCTCCAGAATTTCCGGCGGAGTCGGCTCCTCCTGATACGCTCTCAGATCTTTCGTATCCTGCACAAGCTTCTCCACTTCTTCTCTGGAGAGACCCGCCTTATAGTCCTGAAGCTTCTGATGGAGCTTCTGGTCTGCTTCCGCTGTCAGTCCTTTCTTCGGACAGATCATGACAATGGAAGCATGGGTGTTATCAAGAAGGTACTTCTGAATCAGATCTTCATAGTAGGAAGTACTGATCTGCTCTTTCAAAAATGCAAACGTGTCCAGTGCCTCGATGTGAAGGAACGGACTTTCTTCATCATACAGCCAGCTGTCGAACATCTGAAGTCCGTACATCAGCCCCTTCGGGTAGCTGCCAAAATCCGCCTCCCGGTAGCGGAACTCATGATAATTGATGCCTGCTGTCAAAGCGTCCGGATCTATTCCCTCTTTGACAATCTTTTCCAGAGTGGATTCAATCACACGGACAAATTCTTCTTTCTGTGACTCTTCGGCATTCTTTGCAATCACGGAGAATGTCGGCTGGTAAATTCCGTTATCATAGGATCCCAGAATATCATGTCCGATTCCTGCATCTGTCAGCGCTTTCTTTAACGGCGCACCCGGTGCGGACAACAATGCATAGTCCAGAATGGAAAATGCAAGGTAAAGCTTCTCGTCCAGACTGGTGCCGATTACCTTGTTGTAGGACAGATAGGTATTCATCTCCTCAGACTCGTTTGCTGCGATGGAATAATACCGCTTCCACTCTACCGGCTCATCAAACGGCTTCTGCAGGCGGATCTCCGAATCGATTTCGGCTTTTTCAAATCTGCTCAGATATTTCTCATCCAGCCACTGGAGCTTTTCTTCCATATCCATATCGCCGTACAGATAAATATAACTGTTGGACGGATGGTAATATTTCCGGTGGAAATTCAGGAAGTCTTCGTATGTCAGTGACGGGATCGCATCCGGATCTCCACCTGACTCATTGGAATAGGAAGTGTCCGGGAAAAGCGAATTTAAAATCATCCGGTCCAGTACGCCGTCCGGGGAGGAAAACGCTCCCTTCATCTCATTGTAGACAACGCCGTTGTATTTCAGCTCTCCGTCCGGATCTTCCAGCTCGTAGCTCCATCCCTCCTGACGGAATGTCTTGTCACTCTCATAAATATTCGGATAGAATACCGCATCCATGTAAACATGCATCAGGTTCTGGAAATCCTGGTCATTGCAGCTTGCGATCGGATATACGGTCTTGTCCGGATAAGTCATCGCATTTAAGAATGTATTTAACGATCCTTTCACCAGCTCCACGAACGGGTCCTTTGCCGGAAACTCCTTTGATCCGCAGAGTACCGAATGCTCCAGAATATGCGGCAGTCCCGTACTGTCCTCAGGAGGCGTACGGAATGCGATGGAAAACACTTTGTTATCATCATCGTTTTCGATCAGGGCAATCCTTGCCCCGCTTTTTTTATGACGGAGAAGCGTCCCTTTTGCCTTGATCCCGCTCAGGTCTCTCTCCTGTATCAGCTCATATGCCTGTAATTTCTTACTGTCCATTCCAATCTCCTCATTTCGATTCAAATTTTCCTGTTCTATAGTATACCATGTTTTCCGGGTTCGTAAAACATTCCGACCGCAAATCAGGTATATCTTGGCTTTTGTTTCTGTCCGTTGCTCTTTTCGATCATGTTCCGGATATCCTGCATTTCCTGATCCAGCTCAGAGATCACTGTAGCGCACCGTTTCAGCTTCTTCTGGATCTCTCCCTCATCATCGATCTCCTTTTTGTAACGGAGACGGTGATCCACGCTTGCCCAGAAATCCATGGCGATCGTACGGAACTGCACCTCCACTTTCATATATTCCTTTCCGTCTGCCAGAAAGATCGGGACCTCCAGAATCAGATGCAGGCTCCTGTATCCATTCTCCTTTGGATGCTGTATGTAATCTTTTGTCCGCAGAAGCCGGATGTCATCCTGCCCTGTGAGAAGCTCCGCCAGCTTGTAAATATCCTCCTGAAACGCACAGACAACACGGACGCCCGCCACGTCAAAAAGATTCTTCTCGATATTTTCCAAAGTCGGCTCAAACCCTTTTCTTTTCAGCTTCTCCATGATACTGGCCGGAGACTTCAGCCTCGTCTCTATGGATTCAAACGGATTTCGATCATAATTCAGCGAGAACTCGGCATCCAGTACGTTCAGTTTTGTCTCAACTTCCATGATCGCACATTTATATTTATTCATCAGTGCTGTGAATTCCACGCTGTTTGCCATATCACAGCTGTCCGTACGCTGTGTATAGACCTCTTTCAAGTTTTCTTTCATTAGTCGCACCTCTTCTTGTATCAATATGGAACATTGATTCCTCACTATAGTATAACAAAGCGCACATGGAAACTCCAATGAAAAAACTATAAACATTTTTCTGCCCCTTTGCCGGATTTGTGCTATCATAAAAGAAAGCAATGGTTTTTGTCGAGGAGGAGTGTATCATGACAGATAATAGACATTCATGGATAAAAAGAGGACTGACCGCAGGGCTTTTTTACCTGCTTTCCATCGCGCCAAGATTGATCGGACGTCCGAAGCGGATGCCCGGGAAATTTTATGCCCACCGTGGGCTTCATGACTTAAGTCTCGGAATTCCGGAAAATACCATGGCCGCTTTCCGGCGCGCTGTAGAGCACGGATACGGAATCGAACTGGATGTCCAGCTGACAAAAGACGGTCAGGTTGTTGCCGCACACGATTTTGATCTGAAGCGCATCTGCGGAGTTGAAAAAGATGTGGATGAGCTGACTTATGAAGAGCTGAAAGCTCTTCCTGTTCTTGGTACGGCTGAGCACATTCCGCTGTTTCAGGATGTGCTGGATCTGGTAGATGGCAAAGTGCCGCTCCTTGTGGAGATTAAATATAAACATGTGGGAAGTTCCATCTGCCGGAAGGCCGCGGAGCTTCTGGATCATTACAGTGGTTCTTACTGCATCGAATCTTTCCATCCGGTGGCTTTGATGTGGTTTCGGAAATACCGGCCGTATACCGTCAGAGGCCAGCTGGGAATGAATTTTCACAAGGATGACGGACGGGTGCACCCTGTCTATTATTTCCCGCGGCATCTGCTGACCAACTTTCTGACAAAGCCGGACTTCATCGCCTACGACCACCATGCAAGAAGCGCCCTTTCCCTGACGATCTGCCGGGTGGTTTTTGGCATTCCATGTTTCGCCTGGACAGTAAAATCCCCGCGGGAATATTATGCCTGCGAGCATATTTTTGACTACTTTATTTTCGAGGGCTTTCTTCCGGAAGAATCGGATATCCGGAATTGCTCCTGATCTGTACAAAACGGGGCATCGGCTCGTAAAGAACTGCTGCCCCGTACTTTATTTTCCATCTTCTTTTCAGACTTTCCTAGCTAAAAGCTTCTGGAATTCCTCTACTGTCGTTCCATACTCTTCCGCTGCCTGCTCAAGCGTCAACAGATTTTTCTGATAAAGGCTGATTAATGTTTTCGCTTTTCCTTCTTCCTGTCCTTTTTGGCGTCCCTCTTCCCTAAGCCCTTCGGCGTATTGTTCCTCATTAAATTCTTCCAGAATCACGTCGCTCACCTCCGCACTGTTCTTCTCCAGAAATTCTTTCAGAATGTCCTGTTCGATACAGCTCTTCTGTGCCTGCCGGACTGCTACTTCTATAGAACTACCTTTTTTCTGATTCTCTCTGACTTCATTGATAAAATATGCATATTCCCAGAGGATTCTACAATTCTCGAACAGTTCTTTGTTGTGTCCAAGATTGATATTCAGCATGATGACGCGACATTCCAGAGCCGCCTGTCCGGAAAATTCTGACTTTTTAAAAGCATCCGAAAGTTTTAATTCCTGGTATTCAGCTTCTTCTTTTCGTCCATTATAGAATACCACATATACCGGTACTGGTAAAGAAATCTGGGTAGAACTGTATATATTCAGCCCATTCTCCCGGATGTAATTCTGATAAATCCGCGCCAGATAAAGCAGTCCGCGAACTGGCATATTCGGATTGAATGTGCTTTGATGCTCGAAGAGATTCATGATACTTGAGAATAAAAAGGACACATCGTTTTTCATTCCCACATAAATCACATCTTCCAGTGTTGTAATTTTCATATCATCGGGATTTGTATAAGATGTTTTGTTTAAAGCATTATAAAGAGAGAGCAGATTTTTCTTGTCACGGAATATCATTCGGAAAAGTGTATCTTTATATTTAGAATTGACATGATGATTCGAAGATGTGTTTTTCTTTTTGGATATTGGTTTTCTTTGTTTTTTACTCATAGGCAGAAGCCTCCTTTGATTTGATGATAGATTTGATGATAAATTTGACAAAAGATTAGAACACGGATATGAAATCAGACTGCATTTTCAGAATAAACACAGAAAAAGAGAAGTCTTCTTCATCATAGCAGAATATTCTAAAAAGCACAAGAGGCAGCAGCTCTTTACGAGCCGCTGCCCCGTGCTTCGTGAGGTTATTATGGCATGTTTTATCCTACTTGTCGTAGATTGTCTTGATTTCAAGGAATTCTTCGTATCCCTCTACGCCGCCTTCTCTTCCGAGTCCGGACTGTTTGTATCCGCCGAACGGGGATGTCGGGTCCCACTGTCCTTCATTCACGTAAACAGTTCCTGTCTTCATCTGACGTGCAACTTTGTTTGCCTCTTCTTCCGGGCCAAATACAGCGCCTGCCAGTCCGTAGATGCTGTCGTTTGCAATCTGAACCGCTTCTTCCTGTGTTTCGTAAGGGATCACTACCAGTACCGGTCCGAAGATCTCTTCCTGTGCGATTCTCATATCCGGTTTTACATCACTGAAGATCACCGGTTTTACATAATAGCTTCCGTTATCTTCCGGCACTTCTCCGGCTACCATTCTGGCACCTTCCTGTAATCCAAGTTCAATGTAGCCTTTGACACGGTCAAACTGCTTTTTGGATGAAAGCGGTCCCTGTGTTACCGTCGGATCATCGGCCGGTCCGTATTTGTATTCTTCCAGCTGTTTTTTGATGATTTCCTCTGCGCGTGCAAGTCCGTCCTTCGGCACCAGAAGTCTTGTCAGCGCGTTGCATGTCTGTCCTGCGTTCGGTACGACAGTCTCCAGTACAGAATGAATTCCATTTTCCCAGTCTCCGCCGTCCAGAAGGATGGCAGCGGATTTTCCGCCCAGTTCCAGAGCAATCTTTTTGATATTGCCAAGAGCCATTCTGGCCACTTCCCGGCCTGCTCCCGTAGATCCTGTAAAGGAAATCATATCCACGTCTTCATGTGTGGAAAGGGCATTTCCGACTTCTCCGCCCCGTCCTGTTACCAGGTTGAATACACCTGCCGGATATCCTGCCTTGTCAATTTCTTCTGCGAGAATGTATGCGGTCAGCGGAGTGTACTGGCTTGGTTTTAATACAACACAGTTTCCTGCCAGAAGCGCCGGCACAACTTTCTTTTCAATCTGCTCCAGAGGGAAATTCCACGGAGTCAGTCCTCCGACAACGCCCACCGGTTCTCTTCTTACGACAGAAGTCAGTCTTCTCTGCTCATACGGGAATTCAGAAGCGGTCTTGATATAATGTTTTGCTTCCAGAATAAACGGATCCGTATGCACTTCCGCGGAAACCTTGTACGGAGAACCAAGTTCTTTGGTGATGGTCTCGATCAGTTCCTGGCGTCTTTCTTCCAGACCGGCCACAACTTTTTTCATCAGCTCCACTCTCTCTTTCAGAGGAGTGTACTGCCATGTTTCAAATGCTGCTCTT
Source organism: Pseudoflavonifractor sp. BSD2780061688st1 E11 (assembly GCF_005844125.1). Lineage (NCBI taxonomy): Bacteria > Bacillati > Bacillota > Clostridia > Eubacteriales > Oscillospiraceae > Pseudoflavonifractor > Pseudoflavonifractor sp. BSD2780061688st1 E11. The sequence goes on along the minus strand of NZ_SPHM01000001.1, from coordinate 15,909 downwards.
GCAGCCTTTACTGCCCTGTCTACATCGTCTTTGTTTCCTCTTGGTACTTTGGCGATGATTTCGTGCGTAGCCGGATTCTCGATCTCAATCCACTCGTCCTGTGATGAATCTACCCATTCTCCATTGATGTACAGTTTACGGATTTCCATACTGCTCTTACCTCTCTTTCTGAAATTTTATGCCTGTTCTATAACCTATCGAAGTGTTTCAAATTTCATTGCTTCGGAAAGATATGCTTTTTCTTCATCATTTAATTCCATACGCGGTCTTCTGACATATCCACCGTTTAATCCCTTTTTGCCAAGGCCGTATTTTAACGCCTGCACCGGCTTCGGGAATGACTCCAGCACATTCAGCGCCGGCAGAATCTCTTTGTAGATTTCTTTTCCTTTTTTCAGATCTCCTTCTACATAAACCGCCTCGTAAAGTTCCACGCACTGTTTCGGAGCTACATTTGCAAGCATGCAGATCCATCCGCAGGCACCGTCGGCAAAGCTTTCATATGCAAGATTGTCGCATCCGCAGAATACAGATACCTTTTCCGGAGCATCCATCAGGACTTCTGTCAGCTTCTGCATGCTTCCGCTGGACTCTTTTACGATCGCTGTGTATGGAAGTGCCATGATCTCCCGGAATGCTTCCTGGCCAATTTCGATTCCGGCAGATCCCGGATTGTTATATGCCACGATCGGGAACTGAGTCTGCTCTTCAATATAACGGTAGTGCTCAACGATCTCGTCCTGTGCCGGATGGCAGTAGAAGGATGGAAGCACCATTGCCGCATGAGCGCCGCATTCCTTGATGTTGTTGACAAGTTTGACCACGTCTTCCGGGCGTTCTCTGGAAGCCCCTACAATGACGCTGACACGGTCCTTTACATATGGAACGATCTCTTTTACATATGCCATATGTTCTTCATCGGAAATACTCTGATATTCACCTGTTGCTCCAAGGATGCAGACTCCCTGCACGCCCTGTTCGATCAGCCAGTCCAGATTTTTCTTTGCTGACTCGAAATCAAATGTTCCGTCCTCGTGGAATGGTGTGACTACTACGGCATAAATGCCCTGAAACTGTGTGTTCATGTTTTACCTCCTTGACTTTGTCGTCTCTCTATGCCTGTCCGGCTGCAAACCGGTCAAATTTCAGCGGGCTTAAATCCATAAACGGTTCTTCTCCCGCAATCATATCTGCCATGACTTTTCCTGTGATCGGGGAAAGTCCGATTCCGTCTCCTTCGTGTCCGGCCGCAATGTAGAAGCCTTCTACCGGAGTGCCGGATACGATCGGCATGTGGTCCGGCGTGTAAGGTCTAAGTCCACTGTAGGAACGGATCACTTTGATATCTGCGATTACAGGGAAGAAACGGATCGCACGCTCTGCCATTGCCTTCATGACTTCAATGCTGCTTCTTGTATCTTCTCCTGCAAAGGTTCTGGAAGAACCGATGAGGAAGTTGTTGGATGCTGTCGGCTCAAATACGAAAGCAACTCCGTATTTTTCCACCCGTTCCGATACCGGACGCTTGTATCCGTCGCTCTGGAACTTTGTGGACATATATCCGAATTCATGTACTTTTCTTCTTGCCACCTGGAAGGTCTGCTCGGAAACCAGGATCTGTCCCTGGCGGGCCTGAATCGGAATGTCAAGTCCTACCATCTTTCCGATCACCGGGGCCCATACTCCGCAGGCGTCCACAATATTCTTCGCTGCGATTTCCCCGTTTTCTGTTTCAATGACAAATGCGTTGCCGTCCCGGCGGATTCCTTTGACACGGTTATGTAAAGAAAGCACCGCGCCTTTTTTCTCTGCTCCCAATGCCATACCATAAGTCAGTCCAATCGGATAAACCGAGCCGTCCGACATGGTTTCCAGTCCCCCATAGACATCTTTTGCAAGATACGGTTCATCATCCTGAACTTCCTGTCTGTCCATCATCCGCATCGGAATTCCGCATTTCTTCATAGATTCACAGAACTCGGACGCCATCTGAAATTCTTCTTCCGTCTCTGTGAGAAAGAGACTTCCCCTTTGTCTCCACTCAAAATCATAATCCAGCTCTTTGCTTAAACCTTCGAACATATCCTGGCTGGCCTTTGCAAACAGAGCGTCAAATCCCGGCTGTTTGTCGCAGACAAGAACATTTCCATCACTTCTGCTGCTTGTGGACTGTGCAATGTCCCCGGCGTCAATCAGGACGACAGAGGCTCCCTTTTTTGCGTTAAAGTATGCCACGGATGATCCGATGGCACCGGCCCCGATGACCGCTACATCATATGCTTTGCCCATGTTTTTATCCCTCCTGATCTTCTCCATCTTCTGCAAGTTCTCCAAATGTTACAGGGCGTACCGGAGGCCGGTCCGTGCTTCCCTGAATTTCATTCATCTTTTTGCCTGTTTCTTCTGCGATAATCCGGCTCACCAGTTTGCCGCATGTCCTGCCCTGGCAGAGTCCCATTCCGGCACGGACTCTTCTCTTGACTTCCGTCACAGTTGTTGCATGGTATTCCCGGATCGCTTTTCTGATTTCTCCTGCTGTAATTTCCTCACAGCGGCATACGATCACATCGTCATCCAGCGGTCCTTCCGGTTCTACCGGGTGGAATCCTTCGTGTGCTTCCGGAAGCTTCAGTCTTCTCATTGTCCGGACAGTGTCCGCATGTTCTTTCGGGATCGCAATGGTTACAACCGGTGTGTGGTCGTTCTTTTTCGGATTCATTACCTTGATCACACGTCCTTTGCAAACATACTCTCCCGCACGGGAAAGGGCGTCTATTTCTGCTCCTTTTTCCGGAAGCGGATCGTATTCAAACGGGAAGCTGACTGTGGCTTCTGTCTCGGAATAGCTCTTATCTACAAGGAAAATCGCAAGTCCCGGGCAGGCTGCAACGCACATGCCGCATCCGATACATTTTTCTCTGTCTACCTGAGGCGTATTGGTAATCGGTTCCCCGATATGAATTGCATGAAGCGGGCATGCGGATTCGCAAGGATTACACGGAATCTGCTGTACACACTCAACCACTGCCACCGGGCCTTTCGCGAAGCGTTCTTCGTCCGGCCATCCATTTGCCTCTTTGATTTCGTCCATAGACGGGTATCCATCATAAATGATTCCTGTTGCCATCTCTATTAAACCCCCTTCTTGATGATCCGTTCTTTTGCCGACATTCTCCGGTCTCCGAACGGTCCCTGCCTCAGGGAATCCAGCCTCTCTCTGATTTCGGCCTTTTTCTCTTCTGCCTGTTCTTTCGTCAGATGTCCAAGTGCTTCCGCAGCTGCTGCCGCCGCAAGTCTTCCTTCATCCATCGCTGTGCTGGCCTCTTCCACTCCCGCCGTATCTCCGGCAACGTAGATTCCCGGCACGCTCGTCTCCATATCCGCGTTGTGAAGCGGCATCCATCCGCCCATCTCCGGAATGAAATCATGCTGTACTCCTGCCATCTGTGCCAGTTCGGAAAGCGGACGGAGTCCGACTGCCACACAGATGACGTCCACATCGGTTTCCATCTCCGTGCCCTTTACAATCTGTCCGTTTTCAAATTTTGCGATCACTGCTTTTTCTACATGGTCCGTTCCCTTAGCCTCTGCAATGGTGCTGCCAAGATAGAACGGAATTCCCGCACGGCGGATTTTCGCCGCGTGCACACCGTAAGCACCGATCTTCGGCATTCCTTCCACGATTCCGACTACATCCGCCCCTGCCTGAAGGAGCTGGTAGGCAACGATCACACCTACATTTCCGGATCCGATCATCAGAATCCTCTTGCCCGGAAGCACTCTCTGTACGTTTGCCATCGTCTGTGCCGCACCTGCTCCCATGACACCCGGAAGGGTCCATCCCGGGAACCGGAGCGGATTCTCCGCGCCGCCTGTGCAAAGAAGAAGTTTCTCCGCCTCTATGATTTCTGTTTTTCCATCTCTCAATACTGCTGCTCTCTTGTCCGGGAAAATTCCGATGCAGGCGCTGTTCAGCCAGAAGTCAATTCCAAGTTCTTCCGTCTCCTGAAGGAGCTGTTTTCCGATATCGATTCCTCTGACGCCGGCACGGTGTGCCCTGGAACCAAAGAATTTGTGAAGCTGTTTGAAAAGCTGGCCGCCGGCACGTCTGTTCTCATCTACGAGAAGCACGTCACAGCCGTCTTTTTTTGCTTCGATTGCCGCCGCAAGCCCTGCCGGGCCGCCGCCGATGATTACTACTTCTCTTTTCATTCTTTCGTGCCTCTCTTTCCGAATCCCTGTTGTGTCTCAATTACCATACCGTCTTCCACCGGAGTGATGCAGGTACGGACATTCGGTTTCCCGTTCACTGTCATGACGCAGTCCGTACACTGTCCGATGCCGCAGAACACACCTCTCGGCTCATGCTTTTTCGTTGTATATCTGTGAATGTGGATTCCGTTTGCCATCAGCGCCGCCGCGATCGTCTCGCCGCTCTTTGCCTGAAGCTTTTTTCCATCCACGATAATCTCCACATAGTCATCCTGACCGAGTTCTCCCAGGATCGGATGATGTAATACTCTCATTGTATCTGTTTCCATCTTTTTGTCTCCTTTCCGCCCTTATGCCAGCTGATAACCCTCCTGGAAAATGTCTTCCGGATCCAGAAGGAATGTATGGATTCCTGTCACCCAGGCTCTTCCTGTCACCTGCGGAATCACCGCCGGTATGCCGGCCACCTCTGCATCATCCAGGTATTTACATTTGAACTGGCTGCCGATGATGCTCTGGTGAATGAAGCTCTCGCCCTTTTTGATTTCTCCCTTTGCCGCCAGGACAGAAAGCTTGGCCGATGTTCCGGTTCCGCACGGTGAACGGTCAATCGCTCCCGGCGGGATAATAACTGCATTTTTGATTGCTCCGTCTTCCTGATCTGTCGGCTCATAAAACTCAACATGTGTCACATGATGCTCAAACGGAATCGTAGGATGCTGCACAGCAATCTGTTCATTGATCCGCTGCTTCAGGTAATTGCCCGCCTGAATCAAAAGTGAAGAACTTTGCGGATTGATGTGAAGTCCTACGGATGCAGCCGGAAGAATCGCGTAAATATTTCCGCCGTATGCGATATCCGCTTTCACTGTTCCGTACTTGCTTGTTGTGATTTCCGCATCCCGAACCATAACAAATGCCGGTGCATTCACGAAAGTAACGTTTACAGCCGAGCAGTCGCGCACTTCAATCTGAAGCTTTACAAGACCTGCCGCAGTATCAAGAGTTACATAGGTGTAAGGCTCCTGCACATCAACCATGCCGGCTTCCACAAGTGCGGTTCCGACTCCGATCGTATCGTGTCCGCACATCGGCATCCATCCGCCGACCTCAAAATACAGCACTCCGAAATCCGCCTCCGGATTGCACGGCTCCATGATCAGTGTTCCTGACATTACTTCATTTCCTCTTGGTTCAAATGTCAGAAGCTTTCTGAGCCAGTCTCCCTCTGTGGACATATACTCCAGCTTTTCCTGCATCGTCTTACCCGGTATGTTCGGGATTCCACCAATCACATTTCTCGTTGGCTCACCACAGGTATGTGTGTCTATCGTATGAAATGTTTTTCTGATTTTCACCCCAGTATCCTCCTTCTTGTTCTTGTGCACTTTTTCTGTTTGCTTGTTAGACCGCGTTCTAGTTTATGCTTTTATTATAGCATAGTTTTCATTTTCGTCAATCCTTTTGTTCATATTTATGAATATTTTTATTCGATTGTGAAGCTTTTATCAGAAATTATTGTCATATTTTTATCATTTGTGAACTTTGTGAAATATTTTACATTTAATGTTTCATTTCTATGAATAGACAGGCGGCGTGAAAAAGGTTGACTTGACAAAAAAAAGTCAATATACTGTTATTACCAAAGAATGGGGGTTATATTATGAACCAGAACGCAAGTATCGGAGAAAAAATCAAAGCATTACGTACCTCACAGAATATGACGCTGAAGCAGCTCAGCGAAAAGACAAACCTGTCCACCGGATTTCTCTCCCAGATGGAACGGGGCATGTCATCTATAGCAATCGACACACTGGAAAATATAGCCGGAGTTCTCGGCGTAAGTCTTACCAGCTTTTTCGATGAGGAACCGGTAAAGGATATTTCAGATCCTGTTGTACACAGTTTTGCCCTTCCGGCAGTACAGGTCGGGCCTCAGATCATCCAGCATATTTTAAGCCACGATGTTTCTTCCTTCGATTTTCTTCCAAGAATTTTTACCCTGCTTCCACTTGCCAACACAGCAGAAGAAAATCTGGAAATGTATACGCATAACGGCGAGGAGTTCATCTATATTCTGGAAGGCATTGCCACCATTCAGGTGGGTTCTTCCCAATATACGCTGTATCCGGGTGACAGTATCCAGATTCATTCCAATGAAAGTCATAACTGGATGAATCACACAAACAAGGTCGTTCGGCTTCTTACCGTCAACGTACCCAATCCATTTCGTCATGCCGAAAGCGGACATATTATGCCGGATGATCTTGAGGGAACAGGTTCTGATTTTTGGCATCAATATCAGACGGCAGCCGATTATCCGGAATATTAGATTTGAATATAGTGGTCCAGAAGCGAACCGCTTAAACGAGCATAACCGTTTCGTCATCAAAAAACCGGGAGGAATCCACAGATACTGCGGATTCCTCCCGGTTTTTAATGAATCACTCTTTTTTCTTTTATTTCTCATCCATCAGATGACACGCTACCTTGTGTCCCGGACATACTTCTCTTAATTCCGGCACTTCATTAAAGCAGCGGTCCGTTGCAAATTCACAACGTTCTGCGAAACGGCAGCACTGTTTCGGATTGATCGGGCTTGGGATCTCTCCTTTGATCGGGATACGGCGGTTTGCTTTTGCCTTATCCGGATCTGCCTCCGGAATCGCGGAAAGCAGTGCTTTCGTGTACGGATGCTGCGGATTGCTGTAAAGCTCTTCTGTCTCTGCCTGTTCCACAATCATTCCAAGATACATAACAACCACGCGGTCGGAAATGTATTTAACGACACTTAAGTCATGGGCAACAAACAGATATGTCAGTTCCCGCTGTTCCTGAAGATCTTTCAGCATATTGATAACCTGAGCCTGAATGGATACATCCAGAGCGGAGATCGGTTCATCACAGATAATGAACTCCGGATCTACCGAAAGGGCTCTCGCGATACCGATACGCTGTCTCTGTCCACCTGAGAACTCGTGCGGGAAACGGGACATATGGTCCTTGTTCAATCCGACAGTTTCCAGCAATGCCTCTACTTTTTTGTCAATCTCATTCTTCGGGGTTCCATGCTGCTTTAATCCCTCTCCTACGATTTCTTTTACCGTCATACGGGAATTCAAAGATGCATACGGGTTCTGGAAGATCATCTGTACCTTCTGACAGAACTCTTTCTGCTCTGCTTTGGAAAGCTTTGTAATATCTTTTCCATCGTAAATGACTTCACCTTTTGTCGGTTCGTACAGACGGATCATGCAACGTCCTGTCGTGGATTTTCCACATCCGGACTCTCCTACCAGTCCGACCGTCTCTCCTTTATAGATATCAAAAGAAACATCGTCTACCGCTTTCAGTTCGGCATGCCTTCCCACTTTGAAATATTTACATAAATGCTTTACCTGAACGAGAGGCTGTTTTTCCTTATTTTCCATCTTCTGCCACCTCTCCTTTCTCTACTGCTACGGCTCCTTCTTTCTTGAACTCGGTATCCGGAGCATATTCATGCTGTAACCAGCAGTTTGTGATATGTTCAGCTGATAACTGATATGTATACGGCGGATTGTCCTTGCATACATCCATCGCATACTCACATCTTGCCGCAAACGGACATCCTTTCGGCGGGAAGAACAGATCCGGAGGCGTACCTTCAATCGGTTTCAGTCTCTGACCTTTCTTCGTATCCAGTTTTGCGATAGAATCCATCAGTCCTTTTGTATACGGATGAGCCGTATTGTAAAAGATTTCCTGTGCAGTTCCCTGCTCTACAACCTTTCCGCCGTACATAACAACGACGCGGTCACACATACGGGCAATAACACCAAGGTCATGGGTAATCATGATAATGGATGTTCCAAGCTTTTCTCTCAGCTCAAGAAGCAGATCCAGGATCTGTGCCTCGATTGTAACATCCAGAGATGTCGTCGGCTCATCACAGATAACAAGGCTCGGCCTGCTTACAAGAGCGATCGCGATCATGACACGCTGTTTCATACCGCCGGAAAGCTCATGCGGATACTGGCGGTAACGTTTCTCAACATCAGAGATACCTACCAGTTTCATAATCTCCAGTGCCTTTTCCTTAACTTCCTTTTTTGAAACACCTGCCCGGCCAATGAACACCTCTTCGATCTGTGCGCCGACTCTCATTGTCGGGTTCAAGGATGTCATCGGATCCTGAAATACAAATCCGATATCTCCTCCACGAAGCTGTCTAAGCTCTTTTTTGTCCATCTTCAGGACATCTTTTCCGTTAAACAGGATTTCCCCGCCTTCAAAGAATCCCGGCGGTTCCGGATTCAGACGCATGATACACTGCGCTGTAACGGACTTTCCGCATCCGGACTCTCCTACAATTCCGAGGATCTCCCCTTTGCGTACTTCAAAGCTGACATCACGGACAGCCTTTACTTCCCCACCATAGGTGTGGAAAGAGTACACAACATTTTTTAATTCAAGAAGTTTCTCTTTTTCTGCCATTTATCCGTTCCTCCTATTCCGTTCCACGCAGTTTCGGGTCAACCGCGTCTCTAAGTCCGTTTCCAAGAAGGTTCAGCGCCAGCATTGTCGTACAGACAAAAAATGCCGGAATCAGGATCTGATGCGGATAGTAGCGCAGGTACTGAATTCCCTCTTTACAGATAACACCCCAGCTACAGTCAGGAGGTGTGATACCAAGTCCGATGTAGGACAGGAATGCTTCCTGGAAAATGGCTCCCGGGATTGCCATACAAAGGTTTGTAATTAGCATTCCAAGGATATTCGGAATAATATGACGGACAATAATGATAAAATCTGGTACTCCAAGTACCTTTGCCGCCATAACAAAATCCTGCTCTTTGATCCGGTAGACTTCACCACGGACAAAACGGCAGGTGCCAATCCAACCAACAATACACATTGCTACAATCAATGGGGCAACACCTTTTCCAAGTACCATCATAACGAGGATTGTAATGATAAGACTTGGAATTCCATATAAAATATCAACAATTCTCATAACAATCATATCGAGCTTGCCGCCATAGAATCCGCAAAGCCCTCCAATAACAGCCCCAACACACATATTCAATACGGCTGAAATCAGACCAATTGTAAGCGATACACGGCCGCCCATCCAGATACGTACCCACAAGTCACGTCCCGTAGAATCACATCCAAACCAGTGGGCTGCTGATATCATTGCATTCTTAGATTCAACATCCATTTCTGACTGTGTATACTGGCTGAACATCGGTGCAAAAATAGCAAGCAGTGCATAAAGCACAACGATGCAAAGACCAATAAATGCTGTTTTATTTTTACGAAGCCGTCTCCAAGCATCCGACCAAAAGGAAAGAGACGGACGGCTGATACTCTCCATGCGGACAGTATCTTTTCCTTTGATCACAAATTGTTCTTTCTTTAATTCTGCCATGTCTCTCACCTACCTTATTTCTTTCCAATACGTACACGTGGGTCAGCAACACCATATAAGATGTCGACAATCAGGTTACATAATACAAGGAAGATACCATAGAATACTGTCATTCCAAGTACCATGGAATAGTCGTTATTGGATACACTTTCTACATAGTATTTTCCCATTCCAGGAATCGCAAAAATAGATTCGATAACAAATGTACCTGTCAATACAGAAGCAACAGTTGGTCCCATGACGGTCATGACCGGCATAATCGCATTACGAATCTGATGTTTACATGTAATTCTCAGCTCTGATACTCCATTAGAACGTGCTGTCTTAATATAATCCTGGGATGTTACCTCCAGCATACTTGCACGCATAATACGTGATACCGATGCCAATGTATAAAAAGCAAGTGCAAAGGCAGGCAGGATTGTATATTCAATTCCTTCATACTTTGCAACCGGGAACAATCCCCATTTGATTCCAAAGAAATACTGGAGCACTGCTCCCATAATAAAATCAGGAATACTCGTTCCCAAAACCGCAATAATAACGCAGAAGAAATCCAGTTTTTTTCCTCTGTTCCGGGCCGAAATAATACCTAATACTAATCCAATCGCAACTGCCATTACAAGTGCACGTATACCAAGATCAGCCGAGAACGGGAATGTCTCACCGATAATATCATTGACTGTTCTATTCGTATACTTCATGGAATATCCGAAATTCCCATGAAGCAGGTTCATCATATATGTCCCATACTGCACGATCATTGGTTTATCAAAGCCATAGTATGTCTCCATATTTGCTCTTATCTCCGGGGTTAGTTTTACACTTGTAAAAGGCTCACCTGGCATTAGACGCACAAGAAAAAATACGATAGTTATCAATACCCAGACCGTCAGAATGGCTGCTACCACTCGTTTTAAAATATATTTTGCCATCCTTCATCCTCCTGTTGTAAGCAAGATGATCCAGGAAAGATCAGATCCCCACCTTTGGGCTTTCCTGAACCATCTCTATTTTACTTAACATTCTCACTGCCCGGCTTCTCTTTCCGGGCAGTGGAAAAAACATATTTTAAATTATTGTTTTAAGCTTCAATATCTGCATAAACCCAGTCAATGTTGATACTGCAATAGAAGAAGTGCAGATCTTTTACATCATCATCAAGCAGGTAGTGAACTTCACGTTCTGCCTGCGGAAGGAATGCTGCGTCATCGACAATAATCTGTTCTGCCTGATGAAGCATATCCATACGTGTTGCTGCATCTGTTTCTGTCTGAGAAGCATTCAAAAGCTGATCTACCTGATCATTCTTATAATGAGAGTAGTTCTGAGAGCAGTCAGATTTGAAAAGTTCCAGATAACTGTATGGATCATCATAGTCAGATCCCCATCCAGCCCATGAAATTTCAAAATCACCTGTCTGCTGACGGGAAAGTACTTCATTATATGTTACCTGTTCAATTTCAACATTAATTCCGAGCGACTTCTTCCACATTTCCTGACAAACTTCAGCCTGTTTCTTGGAATTGTCTGAATCAGTTGTCAGAATAGTTACTGTAATATCAGATGGTTTTGAATATCCTAATTCAGATAAAGCTGTATTCAGATATTCTTTCGCCTTATCTTCATCACCGTCCAACGGATAGGAATTCAGATTAGATTCTTCACCATATGTACCATTTACTCCGCTTAATCCAGAGAATACAAGGCCATTGCTTGGTTTAAAGTAACCATTGTTTACAAGCTCATTATAATCATTTCTATTCAATGCATAGTTTAACGCAAGACGGAAATTCTTGTTTTCAAGAGCCGGATTACTTCCTGCCATGTTGAAATAGAAGAAGTCTACATTACCATTCAGGAATGTATGGTCTTCGCCTTTATGCTGATCAATAGATGCTGTCGGAAGCTGAACATAATCCAAATCTCCATCCTCATACATTGCAACAGCTGTTTCTGTATTTTGAACATAACTTAATTCTACGCGGTCCAGTTTGATAGAGTCCTTATCCCAGTAATTTTCGTTTGGTTCAAATACCCATTTCTGATTTTGAGAACTTTTAAGAACATAAGGACCTGAATATACATTTTTCTCAGCATCTGCAGCAAAATCTTTACCATACTCTTCTACAATATCCTGACGAAGAGGTGCATACTGAGCCGAAGAACCAATCAGACTTAAGAAATATGCTGTAGGATGTTCGAGAGTAACAACTAATGTTGTGTCATCCTGTGCTACAACCCCCAATTCACTTGGATCCATCTGATCTTTTTCTATTGCATATCCATTTTTCAAATATTCCCCAATAAACGCGTACGGAGCTGCTGTATCCGGATTCATCAGCCTCTGCCAGCTGTAAACAAAATCCTGAGCTTTAATCTGTTCTCCATCACTCCATTTTGCATCCGGATTCAGATGGAAGGTGTATGTAAGACCATCATCTGAAACTTCCCATGACTCTGCAACACCTGGAGTAATCTCTCCACCTGTGTTGCGGACAAGGCTTTCAGTAACAGCATGCTGAATTTCATTATCCGGAATACAGTTACCTTTTGTTGGGTCCAGAGTTGTTGGCTCTGTATTCGTAGAATAGCGAAATACCTTTCCATCACTCGAACTGTCATTACTGCTCTTGCTTCCAGGTGTGCCGCATCCGGCAAGCATGGTTCCTACCATCACTGTTGCAAGCAGCGCCGCAAATACTTTTTTCTTCATAATGTGTCCTCCTTTTTTAAAGCTCTATTAACTCATGTGTAGCACTTATCAGGTTTTCATATCCCTTCGCTGTGACAAGTCCCTGGTCTTCGACCCGGACACCGCCCCATCCCGGTATATAAATCCCCGGTTCTACCGTCATAATGTTCCCCTCCTGGAGAACATCTTTGCTGTTGCTTCCGATAAATGGAAGCTCATGTACGAACAGGCCGACGCCATGGCCGATCCCTCCGTAATTGTATTGCAGATACTCTGTGTCCTTGATCGCTTTCAGTGATGCCTCATAACACTCGGTACCTGTCACTCCCGGCTTAATCGCCGCCTCTACATCTTCGGTCATCTGACGGCAGAGATTGTAGACTTCTTTCTGCTTCTCTGTCGCCTTTCCGACTACAACAGTTCTTGTCATGTCAGAAAGATAACCATTGAACTGACATCCGTAATCCATCAGGACGAAGTCACCGTATTCGATGGCTTTGCTGGACGGAATGCCGTGAAGAAGTGATGTCCTTGCTCCTGATATCAAAATCCCGCCGTACGGCTTGGTGTCCGCTCCTTCCATTACCATGTAATGGGAAAGTCTGGATGCCAGCTCCTTTTCTGTCATTCCGACACGGATATCTTTAATAATCTTATCAAATGCTCTGGATGCAATCTCACATGCTGCTCTTAGATATCCTTCTTCTTCGCTGGTCTTAACAGAACGGAACTCTTCGATCACATTAACCGTCGGTACCATCTCTGTCGCGCCCTGGCTCCGGATAGATTCATAAAAAGAGAAGGTGAGATAATCTTCCTCAAAAGCAATTGTTTTTGCCCCTTCTTCTGACGCCAGTTTCTGTACCGTCATTCCGATCGTATTGTTCGGCGTCCTCCAGTTGACCACTTCGTAATCAGGACATTCATAAGATGCCTGTTCTGTATAACGTGGATCAGTGATGAAGAACTGCTTCTTCTGTGTAATGAACAGATAAGAATCTTCACCGGTATAGGAACTGATGTAACGGACATTAGCTGGCTTGGCAATAAAGAAAGAATCTACCTTCTTCTCTTCCATATATATTCTCAGCTTCTGGATAGTATCCATCTGATTGTACCCCCTATCTAAAATGTATATTTATATTATCCACAGTTTTGCAGTAACATATGTTCGCTTATAGCTTGAAATCCTTTTGTATGGCGGCTTACAAGCTTTTTTTATTTTTTAAATTCGTCATATTTTACTAGCGTTTTGTAACGTTTTGTGGTATAATAAGTATTATATGAAATGGAGTGCTTATTATGTATCTTAAAAAAACACCGAACTCTCATGGCCGCATCCGGCTTTCTATTGTTGATACTTATTACGATAAAGTTAAGAAATGCTCCCGCCAGAAAACCGTAGAATCTATCGGCTGGCTCGATGAACTGGAAAAGCAGTATGAGGATCCGATTGCTCATTTCACAAAACGTGTAGCGCAACTTAATGAGGAAAAAAAGAAAAAGCAAGCCCCGATTCACTTTACTTTCTACGATTCCGACAGGCTTCGCATTGATGATGACCTGCGGAAAAACTTCGGCTATGCCGCATTGAGCCGGATCTATCATGAACTCGGCATCCATACCTTCCTGACCAACCGGCAGCGCCACTCGAAAGAACAGTATGATGCCAACGCCATTATGAAGATGCTTGTTTATTCCCGACTCCTTTTTCCTGCTTCAAAGAAATCTTCTTATGACGGCCGGGAACGTTTTTTTGAAAGATCGGATTACTCCCTGGATGATGTCTACCGCTGCCTTTCTTTTCTGGACAAACACAGGGAAAACCTGCAGATATGGATGAATGACAGGATTAAAAAGAATTATGGCAGGGATACCAGCCTGATCTATTATGATGTTACAAACTACTATTTCGAAACAGATGAACAAAACGACTTCCTTCACAAAGGCATTTCCAAAGAGCACCGGCCAAACCCGATTATACAGATGGGCCTTTTCATGGATAACAGAGGAATCCCCATTACTTACGAACTCTTTCCCGGCAATACCAATGACTGCCTGACCTACCGGCCAAACTTCGGGCGCATCAAAAAACAGTTTGACCTTGGACGTGTGATCTCCGTTGCTGACAAAGGCATGACGACAGGCGATAACATCTGGTACACGATCAATACCCCTACTCATGATGGATATGTTTTCAGCATGTCCATCAGAGGATCTGAAAAAGGGATCAAAGACTATGTCCTCAAAGAAGAGGGCTACGAGTGGCTTGGCACGGAATATAAACGAAAATCCCGAAAATCCCCAAGAACGATCCTGGTTACTTCTGTCACCGGCAAAAAGATGAAAAAGCAGGTGGACGAGAAACAGGTCGTCTTCTGGAGTGAAAAATATGCCCGGCGGGCAAAAGCCGAACGGGAAACCGCACTGGCAAAGGCCAGAGATCTGGCACAAAACCCGGGGAACTACACAAGAGCCACTTCCTATAGGGCAGCAAAATATGTCAAAAAAATAGACTACGACAAGGAGACCGGTGAGATCCTTACCTCCTCATCCATACTGGATATTGATGAAGAAAAGATCCGTGAAGAGGAAGCACTGGACGGTTACTATATGCTCCTGACCAGTGAAATGGAGACATCGGATGATGAAATCATCGACATGTACCGGGGGCTATGGCGGATCGAAGAGTCTTTTAAGGTGACCAAAAGCGAACTGGAAGCCAGACCCGTATACGTCTGGACAAAAGAACATATCGAAGCACATTTCCTGACCTGTTTTGTAGCCTTGACGATAGCAAGGATACTGGAAAATAAGTTGGAACGAAAATACAGTGTCGGAAGAATCCTGGACTCCCTGTCAAAAGCAGAATGCAGCCTGCTCCAGCAAAACTATTATCTATTCGATTACTATGATGAGGTACTAAAAGAGATTGGATCGATTATGGATATTGATTTCGGAAAACGTATCCGTACGCTGGGAGAAATAAAAAAAATTTTGGCAAAAACAAAAAAATAGAAAAAACACCATGAAAAAATGACAAAATAACAAGGCCGTAGTCCCGCATAAATACTGGGATTACGGCCATTTTTAATTCTCTTTATCTGCAAAAGTCAGGAGATAAGAATCTTCACCGGTATAGGAACTGATGTAACGGACATTAGCTGGCTTGGCAATAAAGAAAGAATCTACCTTCTTCTCTTCCATATATATTCTCAGCTTCTGGATAGTATCCATCTGATTGTACCCCCTATCTAAAATGTATATTTATATTATC
>NZ_SPHM01000001.1:0-213 GCF_005844125.1 Pseudoflavonifractor sp. BSD2780061688st1 E11 | reverse complement strand
TCTTCCATATATATTCTCAGCTTCTGGATAGTATCCATCTGATTGTACCCCCTATCTAAAATGTATATTTATATTATCACTATTCATTTATGATTGTCAACCTGACAACAAACATTTTGTCATGTTTTTTTATATTACTGAACTGAAAAGTTTATTTCCACTTTAAATGGGCTAAAGTGGATTTTAGTCTTACGCTTATTTCTACTTCCATTC
>NZ_SPHM01000019.1:43129-69197 GCF_005844125.1 Pseudoflavonifractor sp. BSD2780061688st1 E11 | reverse complement strand
TACTTTCTTGCTAAACATGGTGTAAAAACCGGCTTCAGCAGAATTTATCGGTCTTATTTTTTACGAGGCATTAAATATCGACTTACTTAAGGATGCCGTCTTAAAGAGGCTGTAACATAAGATCACTGTGTAAGCCATAACGCCAAATAATGAAGAACTCAGATTATCTGAATACTGGATACCTGCAACAAGCACTGCATAGATTGCAACGCATACCATCATCAGAAATGCCTGAAAAGCCAGGGCAAAGAGTCCTCTGAAATAATTCGTGCCGATCTGTCCCCATTCTCTGTTACTCATAGTTGCGAATGGAATCGGCGCAACTGAGGTATATAGGTAAATCTCTATCATACGTCCATACATGATCACTGTGATCAGTACAGACAGGATTCTCATACAGAAGCCGGCGATAAGGGTTTCCAGCGCCAATACAACAAGTTCTCCGATTTCCATACTTTCCAGTGTTGCGGAAAGATCCGTCAATGCCGAAGAAATATCAATGGCGGTACTTCCTGTGATAACACCGGCCGCAGAATTAACTACGTGCTGGCCCACATCGAATACCGCCATTGTGATCGTAAATGTGTTACTCACCAGATATACAGCGATCCACATTTTTACGAAGTACTTGAAAAACATCCAGGTATCAATATCATGCATGTTGTTGCGCTCGGTCAGCATAGAAATCAATTCGTAGCAGAGTACGAGTGTGATAATAATACCTGCGATCGGCATGATTACGGAATCTGATAAGTTCCGGATCATACTGAATATGCTGCCGTTCCACCCTTGCGGGGTCTGTCCAACCTGGGTAGCGATCTCACCGGTCTTTTGATTGACATCAGTAAACATCGTGTCCAGGTTGGAAGTGATCATCTCGGTTAAGAGTTCCCTCATCCATTCCTCAATCGCATCAAAAATCTGACTGAACATGGATCTCTACTCCTTTCTTTTAACCAAATAATCCACTCAGAAGCGGGATCAGCTGTGTTCCGATCAGGATAACACCACCACCGCTCATCAGCTGTTTAATTCCCTGGGATTTTGCACCCGGGTTGTCGTTTCCATAACCTTCCATCAGGTTGATTACGCCCCAGACACCAAGACCGGCACCGATTGCAACGACCAGTGTCTGAAGGATATTGATTGCACTGCTAAAAAAAGCCATAATCAAATGTATGAACAAACGCTTTTTCTTATGGTCTGTAAGCGTTTGGCTCTACTCCTTTCCCTTTTATTCAGACCTTTTTTACACCTGCTAAGTAACAGGGTGCTCGAATTTTTTCTTTCATATAGCCTCCCTTCATGTTTATTCGATGGATTCTAAGTAAAATAAGAACTCTTCAACATCAATTCCTGTATCATAAAAATCATCAAGGTTATGATCCAGATTTCGATATTCCACAAATCCATCACTGCCTTCATATCTAATGCACTGGATTATGACAAAGTCTCCATTTTCTAAAAGCCAGAATTCTTTGGTAGCTGCGATTATGATTCCCCCCTGAAAAGTTTCCTGCGTTTCCATATCCAGACAGACTCCTGCATAATCGAAAATACCAATTTCTAAGTCAAATAAATCCTTTTCGTCACTATTTTTTCCACAGACTATAAGCGGCATAGTCTTATTTTTTTCCAAATATTCAAATAAACTGTCCGCATACCGATCCATTGCACATTCAATGACTCCATCCTCTTTCACCTCTGTAAGACCAACATCTATATAGTTAGCTAATCTCAATGTATTCATGGATTCAAACCAGTGTTTTAATTTGTATTTGAATAATTCCTTCTGATAGTGTTTTTCATTTAATCTACTTTTTGCTGTGTTTGTATTAAGTCTCATCATTTTCTCCTTCCTCAGCTTCAATCGCTGATATGTCTTCTTGTGTTACAGTTACTTCATACATTTCAAATTCTGTATCTTCCGACATCACCAGTCGGTGTGCCAGATATTTTTCTACATCAAACGCATTATTCTTATTGAAATCGGCAAGCTCCTTGTACCGTTTATGCTTTGTGATGTCATATTTGTTGCTTAAAAACGGCCGGACTCCTCGAAGCTGTAAGATACATTTTTCTCCGTCCATGACCGCCAGCTCATCTCTACTCATCAGTTCTTTTCCAGTCTTTTGATAATTCAGCCCATAGGAGCGGTTGCTGCCTCTGGTGTCTGATGTGTTGTAAAGATCAATGGTTTCCTTTCCCAGAGTTTCTGATATTTCTTTCAGTGTGGAACTTTCCTTTCCACCCAGGAAAAGAACAGTGTCACAGTTGCCTGTAATCGTCTCAGCAGCATCCTTATAGATGGTTTTCAGCTGAGATTGTGACTGCAAGATGATAGAAGCTGAGATTTCCCTGCTTCGGATCGTAGCAATCAATTTGTCGAATTTTGGAATCTGTCCGATATTACTGAACTCATCAAGAAGCAGCCGTACATGATAAGGGAGCCTGCCTCCATGCTCATCATCCGCTTTATCACAAAGCAGGTTAAAGAGCTGGGTGTACATAATCGCTACCACAAAGTTGAATGTGTCATCGGTATCACTGATGATGACAAACATGGCTGTTCTCTGATCGCCGATCATATCCAGTTCCATTTCGTCATAGGACATGATTTCTCTTAGTTCCTGAATATCAAATGGTGCAAGTCTGGCACCACAGGAAATCAAAATCGATTTTGCAGTTTTGCCGGCAGCAAGCTTGTACTTGCGATATTGCCTTACTGCAAAGTGTTCCGGATTTTCTGCTTCCAGTTCTTCAAACAATTCATCCACCGCATTTTTAAATTCTTCATCATCCTCCCTGGTCTCACTAGCATTGATAAATTCCAACAAAGTAGAAAAGTTCTGTTCTTCCTCTGGTGCTTCATACCAGATGTATCCGATCAGTGCAGAATACAACAGACGTTCGGCCTTCACCCAGAAATCTTCGGTTGATTTTTCACCTTCACCTTTGGTATTTGCAATAATGGTATTGACCAGTTTCAAGATATCTTTCTCGCTCCGGATATAATGGAACGGATTGTAATGCATGGACTTTTTAAAGTTGATTGTATTTAGCACCTTGATCCGGTAGCCTCCATTTACCAGCATCTTCCCGCATTCAACAATGATCGTTCCCTTCGGATCAGTGACCACATAGGATACGTGATCTGTCATCTGCATAAGGTTCGGCTTCACATAGAATCTTGTCTTACCGGATCCGGAACCACCGATGACAATCACATTCTTATTTCTGGCATACTTTGGTGCTTTTGGTCGGCTGTTCATGGTCAGACGTTCTGTTTCTGTGAGGATGACATTGTTCTCAAAGACCGGATCCATGAAGGGTTCGATATCTTTTCTGTTTCCCCATCTTGCAGATCCATACTCCACACCCTGCCGGAACTTCTTTGCGTTTTTAGAACGATAGTAGACAACCAGTTTTAATGCACTTGCAACCAGAACACCTACTGTAAGGTCCTGCAAAGCGATACTTGGCAGCCAGCTTAAAAATGCCAGTCGAAAATTGACTAACATCACGCCAAGTCTCTGGACCATGCTTTCTCCCAGGCAATGCCGGTACAGCCAGGATCCTTTATCTGCTACATAGAAGATAAAGAAATATGGGAGATTTAAGATCACCAGCCGTTTGACCTGGATCTTCTGTAATTTCTCCCGCATCATCGTTCCTGACCTCTGGATTTTTGTCTCTGCTTCACACGCTGGCGGTGCTTTGCTTTTCTTTCTACAGATTTCTGCAGTTTCTTTCTGACCGATGGTTTCTTCACCTGTTTCTTTTTCAGTTCTACTCCGGCATATTCCCGGAAAGCCGCTGTCATCACATCCACATCTTTAGCCTTAAAGAAGACCAGATATTTCGGTGGATCCGCACCGACTTCTTTTTTCAGGCTGTAATCAATCCCGTATTTTCTTGCCACACGGTCAAAGGATTTGATATTTTCATCTGTGATCTTTATGTTGGAAAGCTGTACTCCCTGTGCATTCAGCTGCTTGATGGTCTGCTTTCCATGTGGCTTTTTCTTTTCAATCTTTTTTCGGGCTTTTTCCCTTCCTTTCTCCTGGGCCCGTCCGGTCTTTTCAGCCATTTTCACCTGCGTTGCTTTCTGTTTCCTCCGGTTGTCCATTTCCAGGAACTTCCGAAGGGCTGCTTTTAGCACACTGGCAGTGATCTTGACTCCCTGGATGCTCAGGCTGATCACTTTCTGATTTACTTCTTCCTGCAATTACCCACGTCCTTTCTTTCCTTTCATTTCAGAATGAAGACGGGCAATACAATATCCGATACATGGAACATGTTTTCCATACGGACAGCCACCACATGGTGTTGTTTTTACTGCTTTTTTCTTTTCCGGAAGCAGATAGTGGCACTGTTTCAAGCTACAGCCTTTCTTTTTGCCTCCCCACCAGTAACAGTACTTGCAGGACCATGGCTTTTCTTCGCTGTACTTTCTTCCCTCAATAGCTGCATTTGGTTCTATAATCAGATCTTTATTAGTCTTCATTCTGTTCTTCCTCTTTTCTCATGATTTCTGTCAGTTTTTTCTCTGCCTGACTTCCGGCAACAATGAGACAATACAAAACTGTAAATATTGCCGCTGCTCCCAGAAGAGCAACAAAAATAATGATATTTCTCATGGTTTCTCCCATCTAAAAAAGCGTCCACAGATTCCTTTCGGTTTCCATGAACGCTCATTCTTATTTGATTAGTGTTTCTTTTTTCTCATAAATGCAACGGCTCCTGTACCAGTCGCACCAATGCCGAGAAGCATAAACCACAGCCACAGATTGGTGTTATCCCCAGTCTTTGGTGAATCACTGACAGGTTTTCCACCTTCCGGTGTCTTTTCTGCCGGTTTTTCCTCATCTACCATGGTTACATGCTGTACTTCACTAGTATCCTTTACTTCGAATTCCACATCTTTTGCAACCAGATAGCCATCCGGTGCTGTTTCTTCACGGAGAGTGTATTTTCCGATTGGAAGCATTTCGATGTAATGTGCTTTCTCTGTACTGGTCCAGCTTTCGACAACTTTTCCATCCTGATCAAGGATTGTGAGTTTCGCTCCCGGAAGTTCTTTTCCGGCGATATCCTGTTTGGAGATTTTCACCTTCGTCACATCATCCTTCATCTCAACTTTCTGCACATCGCCAGTATCTTTGATCGTGAATTTCACGCTTTCAGCTGTCACATAACCATCGGCAGGTTTTGTTTCAACCAGTGTGTATTCTTTTCCGACAGTCAGCTCACGGATCACATGTGCTTCTTTACCGGAAGTCCATTCATCCACGATATTTCCATCAGCATCTACCACTTTCAGCTTACATCCTGGAAGTTCTTTTCCGGTTGTCAGACTGGATTTGGTAAATTCAACGACGGTTGGCTGATTATCAAAGGTAAAATCATAAGTGACTGTCGGCTGATCTTCACCTGCATACTCAAAGGTAAATTCCTTTACTTCATCGTTGGTTACGAATCCGTCCGGTGCATAGAGCTCTTTTACATAGTAAGTTGCTCCTATTGGAAGATCTGCAACAAATGTGATCTTTCCTTCTTCATCCGTAGATTTCAGCTCAATGATCTCATCGGCTTCGATCAGGACTTTACCTGTTGTCTCAGACTTAATGTCTTCTTTGGCAAATAATCCAAAGATAGCGCCTTCCAATGTACGGTCAGAATCTTTTTCTTTCTTAAGTACATTGACTTCTACTCTCTGGCGGTTGTTCTGCCAGTCTTTGTCATAGACTACAACTGGTGTATTCTGATCCACGTAAGTCAGATCTACATGACGGATCTCACCATCCAGTACATGACCGTAAGCAGTTCCTGTTTCTTTCACATAGTATTTACCAAGTGGAAGATTTTCCAGTTTTGCAATACCGGTTTCATCTGTCTTGATCGTTGCGATCAGTTCATCCTTTTTATAGTAATCGTCACTGACGCCATCGGCAGCCTTAATGTCTTCCTCAGCATAGACTTCAAACGTAACATCTGTCAGTTTTCCGGTTACATAGTTGAAAATGTGTTCCACCACACCTTTGACCTTATCGGCCAGCGTAACAGAATCCAGAAATTCTCCCTTTTTGTTGATGATGAGTTCACCAACCGGTACCTCGTCCTTCATTTCCATTTTCTGAACCTCTCCGGTATCTTTGACTGTGAATGTCACATCATTGGCTACCAGATAACCATGCGGTGCAAACTCTTCATGTAGGGTATAAGTCTCACCCACTTTCAGATATTTGATCACATGCGGTGCATCTTTGGAAGATGTCCAGCTATCTACTACATTTCCATCTTTATCCGTTACTTTCAGATAAGCTCCATCCAGTTCTACACCGGTTGTTGCATCTGATTTTGTGATCTCAACAGTTGTCGGCTGGTTCTTCTTTACGGATTTTAATGTTACTGTCTGTACATCCTGCCCCTGATAAGAAGCATCAAATCTCAGTACTTCATCCGAAGATACGAATCCATCTGGTGCTTTCAGTTCTTTTACATAATAGCTTCCAAGTGGAAGATCCAGTGTACATGCTGCCTGACCTTTTTCATCAGAAGTCATTTCCTGTAAAAGAGTATCTGCTTTGACGATTACTTTTCCATCTTTCGTCTGAATGTCTTTTGCATTGTAAATACCGAACACTGCTCCGGCTACTGTATTGCCTGTCTCAGCATCCTGTTTTTCGACAGTAATCGACACTTTCTGTCGTTCATCTGTGACAGAGATTTCTTTCTCGATCACTGCAGTATCCTGATCCGCATAAGCAAATTCGACATTTTCCAGCACGGTATTTAACACATAAGTGTCCGGTGCATTCTTCTCTTTAACATAGTACCTGCCAAGTGGAAGATTCTTTACGGTTGCATAACCATCTGCATCCGTTGTGACGGTTGCTACCAGTGCATCCTTTGCAAAATACAGAGTTCTCTGTCCATCTGCATCTACCTGATGATCGGCAGTATAAATATCCTCTGCCGCATAGACTTCAAATTCAGCACCTGCAAGTCCAGCCATTTCATACTGGAAGTCCTTATCAAATCCCTTTAACACTTCACCCTGTTTATAGATCTTTAACTGACCTTTGACCGGGGCATTGGTATATTCCACATCAATGACTGCATCTCCTGTGACAGGATCGGTCAGATAAGCAGTATCTGTATCAACTGCAACTGTCACATAGTTTTTGGATATTGTGTACCCATCGGGTGCCGTCACTTCCTCAATCCGGTAGTTACCAGGTTTCAGATTCTTTGGCAGTACCAGGTATCCTTCCTCGTTTGTGAAATAAGATTTGTGTACTGTTGGCTTCGGATAGGATGTTGTCTGTTCCACATATTTCTGGTTATCCAGGTCGTATACCTTGAACTCAGTATTTGCCAGGAGTACAGATTTCTGTGTTTCTGCATCCTTTTTGATAATCTTTAATTTTGCTTTGAATTCTTTATCCAGAAGCACTCGCCATGTCTGCGGTGTATCCGGATAATTCTCTGTGATCTTCACTACAAAATCATCAACCGGTGCATAGTTGTGTTTGCTTGTGGTTTCTCTTACCACATAAGTTCCATATGGAAGCGGAATCGATCTTGCATATCCTTTTTCATCGGTAAACATTTCTGTCTGTCCATCTGCAGTCAGTACAACCGGTCTGGCTGAATCAAAATCATAACTTCCATCTGCCTTTACTTTCAGATCACTGACAAGCCATGCTGAAAAACCAACTCCCTTAAGAAGATCTGCATCGGTCTTTCCGTTGTTTGCTGCCTTAATGATCTGGAATGGCTGTTTGACGACAGTTTCTTTACATACAGAAGTTCTTTCTACTGTCGGAACAGTAGCACCTTCGTAAGTACAGTCCACATCATGTTCTGTCGGATCCAGTACGTATCCCACCGGAGCACTAAGCTCTTTCAGATAATACTTTCCAAGATAGAGATCCGATACAGAAGCTTCGCCATTCTTATCCGTTGTCAGGGATGTGATCAGGGTGTCTTTCTTATGGATTGTTCCGGTTCTTCCATCCGGATGAACAATGTCTTCCCTTGCATAAAGACCATATACCGCACCTTCCAGTGTTGCATCACCCTGGGCTTCATTGCCTGTCTCAGCATCCTGTTTTGCAATGTTGAGCTTTGCATTTACTCGTTTGTCCGTTACATTTTTAGTCGTTGTCTTTCCGATAGCAAGAGTCACATTATAAGACTTTGTATCGATCTGATACCCTGTTGGAACAGAGATTTCTTTCAGATAAACAACTTCCTGTGTCTTTTCCATTGTGAGCTGTGAAGCACCATTCTGATCAGTTGCAGGCATCTCTGCAATCAGCTTTGTACATGCAGCATCGGAATAAATCCCGTACACTGCACCAGCCAGTGCGTTGCCTGTATCCTGGTCTTTCTTTACAATGGATACCTTGCATTCTTTTGTCCAGGTTACTTTAAAATCCACATATTTCTCATTTCCGACACCTTCACCGAAAACAAGAGCCAGGTCCTGTGTTCCAGATCCTGTTACAATCTTGTAAGCAGAGTATTCTTTATCAATGCTTCCCTTCATCCGAGAAGAAAATGTAGCACTGACGCTCTCTGCCTGATCAAGTGGTGCTGTCAGATAAAACTGTGTACCTCCACTGATTTCTACACTTGCTCCTGCAGCACTGGTTTTACCGGTTGTCACATTTACAAGCTTTACACCGCTTGGCAACTTAAATGTGATTGTCTGCAGTTTATCTGCTTTGAATGTGATCACGCTTGTTCGCTGGCTGTTTCCTTCCACATAAGCCTTTACATTAGATTCGGAAAAGCTCATATCTACAGACGGAATGTCCGGCATATTTACACAATAATTGTAAAGCTCCATTGCCAGGTTCTTTCCTGTTGCATTGGTTCCGGATGCCCAGTCACTGGATCCATTTGCATAAGCTGCTGCAAGATGGGTAATGATGAATCTCTTTCCTGCCGGAAAATCCGGATGTTTCTCATCGAAGAAACCATTCTCATCACTTGCTTTTGTTCCGTAATAGCAGACCTTTGCAAGTGTCTTTCCATCGGCAAGTTTCTGGATTGTATAAGTTCCATTTCCCGGTCCTTTTTTCGATGGTTCAACACAGTATGCTGTCGCATTGATGCTTCCCCATTTCACATAATATGGACAAGTCAGATAAGAACCTAATCCATAATCTGCGTAATAGTACCAGGAACCGGCTGTGACTGTGACTGATTTTGTTCCTGTTTCACCGGAAGCAAGCATCATTGGCATATCAAAAGTAATACTTTCGCCTGCTTCAAGATCTGCAAGAGCAACTTCCTGGTCAACAGCTTCCTGCATAACCTCTGAGAGTGTGATCCCTGTTTCCGGATCAACGGTCTCCTGATTCTCCGTTGCTTCGATCTCTGCATCAAATTCTTTTTCTGTCAGTTCTGTTTTGCTCTCCGTTTTAGCATCACCAGTTTCCTCTGTAGACGAGCCAGCCTCAGAATCCTCTGTTTCTGTCTCATCGGAAGAACCAGCATCCTGATCAGAAGAACTTTCTGACTGCGAATCTTTCTGCTGATCCGCTTCTTTTACCACGATCTTTCGATTGATCTGGTAGGTTGGGTGATCCGTTGTCTGTGGTTCTACATAATAGACTGCCTTATAGGAATTGGCATAATCGGTAGAAAAGTCATTCCCGTCCGTATCTTTTGCTTCCTGAAATGTAACTTTTACTTTGCTGTCATCCTGGATCGTAAGACCGGTATAATCACTCTTTACATCGAAATTGTCTCCAACCTTGATCTCATAATCCTTTGCAGTTACCACTTCATCTTCATCCAGCTGATCCTTGATCTCCTCATAATACGGAATCTTTTTTACAGATCCGGCATCATCAGAAGCATAGGCAACTGCGGGAGAGAGTACCGTCGATAGAACCGTTACTGCAGTCAATAAACCGGACATCACCCTGCGTGCTTTCTTTTTCACGTTCATTCTCTTAAATCCTTCCTTTCTGATTTTTTGTGTATGGTTATCTGTTCGTGTCTGCGTATTATCTTTTATACGAAGATGATCGCCTCCTTTCCTGAAATTTGCGCTATTTGGGACAGTCAGCACAAGCTGAGATAACAGCACAAATATATGGCGGTACCTGTTTATCACAAATACCGCCACATGATTTCTATTGTCATCCTCTTTTCAGATTCAGACATTTTATTTTGATTTAAGATTTAAGCGTTTTCCTGTTTTCTTTCCCGAATCCGTTCCTATATCAGTTTCCATCTCTGATACGTTTTCTTCTGGCAGACACGCAGCTTTTCGCTCTATGCATGTTCAAACCGAATATCACTCCGGGCAGGCTATTCATTTTTCAAGGTACATGAAGGTGTTCTATGCAAACCCTTCATATAACGAAACGCTGAGAGCCTGTTTTACAGTGGTCTGATTCAATTTTTTTGAAATTTTTTTAAAATTCTTCGTTTTCCGCCTTTTTTTTCATCGTTTTTAATGCCCTGTTCAGGAGGTCATTTACACTCTGCTGTTTGATTCCCAGGTAATCTGCAACATCCTGCTGACGCATTTCCTCGAAATAAACCAGATTGAGTACCGTCTTTTGTCTCTCTGTTAACTCTTTGATCAAAGCGTTCAGAATTTCTCTGTCGATAACATCGTCAACAAAATCTTTTGAAGATCCTCTCATAATCTCCGCATCATCTGTAACATCGCTGTTAGAAAATACACCATGATTGGTGCTGATTTTGCTCTGGCTGTATGCCATACGGTCTTCAGCCTCCATCAGCAGACGGATATACCAGTTTTCATTATCAAAGAACTCTTTATTGAATTCCTTGTTATCACCAGTTACACTCACATATTCATAGTCATCACAACTATGAAGTGGAAATACGGTTGATTGATTTCCTGCTGTATAAAGTACATATCCGTGATCATAAACAGAGATTGTTGTATCTGCATTGATCATTTCCTTTACTACAACTTTGTGTTCCTTCAAGGATTTCACGCTTGGGATTCTCTTCTCCACATCAGCAACTTTCACGATTTTCTTCAGTTCTTTTAATGTCAACATAATGACCACCTTTCTGCCTTTCGGCTCCGGGTGGTCCATTCCATCTTTTATAAAATTCCTGCACAGACATAAAGAACTGCAGCACAAGAGATCACGAACTCACCCGTTTTTTTTGAACGGGAGTCCGTGACTCCTTTGTAACGCATGTATCTGCGTTTAGATTAAGTTTGCCAGATTGCCTGGCTTATTCAGTTGCTATGTGCATCTTCTGATTTATTCTCTGTTTGCTCTTTGCGAAACATGGAATAATCGCCCATAGCATCGTAAGGACAATGCCTTACAAATTCCTGGTATTCGATTTCAGTCATCTTTGTTTCCTCCTTTGTGTCATATTATCAAAATCTCTATTTACAATTATTTTTGCAAAAAAGAATTCAACCTCTATATAACGAAACGCTGAGAGCCTGTTTTACAGTGGGGTACGACAAAAAATTTAAAAATTTTTCGAAATACGTCAAAAAAGCCCGACAAAACAAATACTTCAACAATCTCCAAAACCAGAAAATACTTCTGATCTTGCAGTGTATCCGTAAATGTTTTGCCGGGCTCTTAGTGATTCCAGTCAGGTTCAGCTCCTTGACAAACTCTTACTGCCTGGTGCGTTCTTGATGGTTCCTGCCAAATCCAACGCTTACTACAGACAGCTCATTCTATTCTGTTATGATCCCTGATTCATCATCTTTCGGGAATACGTCCGCATCCTGGACTTTAATTGTTCATCTCGGATGTGGATCGGACGAACCGACACCATATCATCCTTTACAAATATCTCCAATGTACTGCGACATTTTTTGCACTCCACTTCTGAATCGCTTTGTGCGCTCTTTTCAATAAATGCTCCACATACAGAGCAGTGTACATGCCATTTAATAGCACCTGATCCCATATAGGCTTCCTCCTTTAAGCAATAAGATATTTCTCCATTTATTACTCAACGGACCAAAGGGAAATCAAATCCGCCTTATGAGCATCATGCCATCCATTCCGTAAGTGCCAAAGCTACACGAACAGCACGATTTCTATTCTGATCAGATCTGCTTTGTCGATCTGTGCATCCTTTTTTATCCTTTCACCAGCTACCACTCACTCTTTCCGGTATAAAAAATTCCGCTGTGATTAATTAACATGATATTTCAATAGTTTCAAATACATCACCAGTTAGATCACAGATGTCCTGGATCTGAATCTCGGTATCATCAATCCGTAAGTGGACTGATGGATCAAAAAATTCTACGGTTCCGGATAATGTATGGTACTGTCCAACTGACGGATCCTTCCAGGATTTTTGAAAATAAGTTGCCTGTATCTTCATCCCATATGCCAGGATCCTTAATTTCATATCCAACTCATTTTTCTTTTCCTCAGATAAATCTCTTTTTGGTTCATAAATGATTTCCTGTTGCCGGATTGTTTCATCCAGTCCACGAAGTGCCGCAAATGGAGCAAACTGTTTTGCCCTGCGTCCTACATCCATGGGATGTCTCCTGGAAACCGGTCTTGGTAAATATAAATACGGTTGATATGCACTTGCCAGCACTTTTTGCACCTCCTCTAAGCACGGTGACCACCTATTTGTTCATTGCGTTCTCGATACGTAGAACACTCTAGCAGGTTAGATCCACGCATGATTGCATTCTTTCCATAACGCTGCTTTACATTCAATACTGCTTCCTGCAAATGTCGTTCCTTATCGGTCTGTTTTGGATCATCAAACAGGCTGTACTGCACATAACTTTCAGGAGCAACCCTGTTCGCACACACCTCGATTCTTCGAATTCCGATATATCTGTCTGCAATCCTGAGATATAAATCTTCCACTGCATCCATGATTTTTTTTGAACTGTTACTTTCTCTTTCGAGTTTTACAGTTCCTTTGGATGCCTCATGCTCATACCTGTGGTCATATGCGATCCATAAGGTGAGGGAGCTTGTTACCAATCCTTTTTCAAACAGATCCAGAATCAGGTTGTCTGTCATTTCCCTTACAATCACAAGGGCCTCTTCAAATGAGTAATTTCGCATCAGCACCTGGCCATTTGAAAGGCTGTGTTCCTCCGAATGATAGTTCTTGATGTCACTCATCCGGCATGTTTCATAGCCCCATGCATGATCGATCAACAGCTCTGCATCAATCCCAAACATCTTATACAGCCAATCCTCGGATCTTAAAGAAGCCATTGCAATATCGCCCATCGTATGGATCCCGTAACCGGCCAGTTTTTTTTCAGTCCGAGACCCAATCCTCCAGAAATCACTTAATGGTTTATGATCCCATAGCTGCTCTCTGTAAGAAAATTCATTCAGAATTCCGATATGGTCATCCACATGCTTTGCTACGATATCCATTGCAATCTTAGCAAGGTACAGATTGGTTCCCACTCCTGCGGTTGCAGTGATACCAGTTTCCTCCATGACTGCCTGCATAAGCTTTACCGCCATTTCTTTTGCAGTGAGATGATAAAGCTGCAGATAGTTTGTCACATCAATAAAACATTCATCGACACTGTACACATGGATATCTTCTTTTGAGACATACCGCAGATAGATTCCATAGATTTTTGCGGAATAATCCATGTACAGCTGCATCCTCGGCATGGCTGTAATGTACTTCACACAATCCGGTATCTCATGGATCCGGCACCGGTTCTTGATGCCAAGCGCCTTCATGGCCGGAGTGATTGCCAGGCAGATTGTTGACTTTGATCTGGTAGGATCTGCAACCACCAGGTTTGTTTTAAATGGATTCAGCCCACGTTCTACGCATTCTACAGAAGCATAAAAGGACTTCAGATCAATACAGATAATAGAAGTCTGATCCTGACTCACATTGCCACCTCCCATACGTCTTTCCTCTTTTTGTAACATGTATCCCATTTTGACTATCAATGATTGTCTATCCTTCCTGTTTTCATTGAATTACAGGAAATTCATTTCACATATCCATTGACAAAAGAGGAAATATTGTGTATCTTATAGGAAAGATGTTTCCCTTATCTGTGATTCACATTATAGGAGAGATATTTCCCTTTGTCAAGATTAATTTTTAATTTTTAGGAGACACATTTCCCGTTTTGCCTTGAGGCGGCTAATGAAACTTATAAGACAAGGCTTAGAAAGAGGTATGTTTATGACATTCGGTGAAAAAGTAAGATCATTAAGAAAAGAAAAAAAGATGAGTCAGCAGGAACTGGCCAGTATGGTTGGTGTTTCATATAGGACCATTCGATCCTGGGAAGTAGAAGGACGTTTTCCAAAACAAAATGTTCTGTATCAGAAACTGGCAGATGCATTACAGTGTGACGTTTCTTATCTCATGAGTGAGAATGAAGCTTTTATCACAGAAGCATCCGAACAGTTTGGTAACCGTGGTGCCAGACAGGCTCAGCAGATTCTGGAACAGGCTGCAGCTATGTTTGCCGGTGGATCACTGACAGACGAAGATAAAATAGCTTTTATGGATGAGATCCAGAGCCTTTATCTGGATTCCAAAAGACGTGCAAAGAAATTTACACCGAAAAAATATCTGAAAAACCAAGAGGAAAAATAATAGAAGGCGGGATTATTATACACCTAATCTGTTACCTTATAGTTACAAGGATATTTCTGCCCTTTTTATTTTTTACTTTTGAGGTGATTTATTTGAGAAACACTTACATATATACAGAAACAAAGAAATTAATCAAGAAATATGGAACCCGAGATCCATTTGAGATCATGGATCAGATGAACATTGTGGTCGGTGAAACTTCCAGATATAAGACACTGAAAGGATACTGTTTTATGAGCTGTAAGACAATCTATGTCATGATCAGCAGTTTCCTTTCAGAAGAAGAAAAGATGATCGTTGCCGCCCATGAATTAGGGCATATCATCCTGCATCGTTCCCAGCTGAAAATGGCTCCAATGCAAGATGATACCCTCTACAATATGACGGATAATACAGAATACCAGGCCAATCTGTTTGCTGCCGATCTTCTGATTGATGATGAGGAGATTGAAGATATGGTTCAGAACGAAGACCTGGATTATTTCGGACTCTGCAGCTCTTTGAATGCGACTCCGGAACTCATGAGCTTTAAACTATACAGCCTGACAAAACGAGGCCAGGCTTATCATATGCCGATGGAGATACAGAGTAATTTTCTGGCGAAATAATAGCGGATAAGATTATTCTACAATAGAAAAACTATAGATTTATCTCACTGAAAGGAGGATCATTTATGTCAAGACATCATATAGAAAAGGTAACTTGTCCTTCCTGCCATCATGAGGGAGATTTTGAGCTCTGGGACAGTATTAATACTGCACTGGATCCTGAAATGAAAGAGAAGGTACTTAATCAATCTATTTTCCTTTATACCTGCCCGAGCTGTGGAGAGACCTTTCGTTTAAACTACTCCACACTCTATCACCAGATGGAAGATCTTGTCATGATTTATCTGGTTCCTGAATCAGAAGTAAAGAAGACATATGAAATATTTTATGAAAAAAATGCTTTGGCTGATTATCGTACCGAAAAGTACTTATACCGGATTGTGACATCAGCAAATCAGCTCGTTGAAAAGATCCAGATCTTTGATGCAGATAAAGATGACAGGGTAATGGAACTTGTTAAATTACTTGCGACAGATTCTATTCTCAAAAATGATCCCGATATAGAATTTGATGAACTGCGCTTTGCTGTCGACGACGACGGAACAAATATTCTTGTAATCATTAATAAGGGTGAGATTACTGGTGCAGTTGACATTGACAATATGTATGAATTTGCTTCTTCACACTGCAATGATTTCAAGGATCTCCGCGATGATGATGAAATAGTTATCAATAGGGAGTGGATCCTTAACAAACTTGCCGAAGCAGAAAACGAATAGTATATTTGGTGGCTACACCCCCAAGCCCCTGTAGAATAAATAACGCCAGTACTGGATATCAAAAATCCCGCACCGGCGTTATTTATTAAAATATTTTGTTTTTTAATCTTCAACACTCTCTACTGAAACTTCTTTTTTCTTCCTACTTTTACCAGAAATCATCTTGTGTCCTGTATAAATAGCCATAATCATGCAAAGCAAAGAACTTGCTGCAAAGTACTTATGGCCTTCTTTTGATCCCTTATAACCTGTATAAAAAGTTCCAAGCATTGTAATCAGTGCACCGATAGACCAATATTTATGTGATTTCATTCAGATACCTCCTGCCGTTTTTCTTAATCATATACCTTTTAAAAGATATATACAAACTGGTATTTTGAATCAATCGACAAGCAGCTCGGATCTTCCACTATAAATTCATACCTTCAGCAAATAGGATATGGCAATAAAAATATATCCGGAGATTTCTCTTCCTACTGGATGCAGTCATCCTTAAAGATTTCACCAGTAGAACAAGTTGAACTTTTGAAAAATTTATATCGAAACAACTTCAACTTTACTCCTGCTAATATTCATGCCGTCAAAAATTCCATCCATCTTACCGCCTCTGAAAATGGAGAATTTATGGAAAAACCGGAACCGGACGAGTGAACGGGCAGGATATAAATGGCTGGTTTATAGGTTTTATAGAAAGCCAAAATAATACATACTTTTTCTCCACAAATATTCAAAGCAAACAACGTGCAACTGGTAGTAAAGCATCAGATGGTGCTTTATCTACTCGTATTGATTCGTCACATAAATATAAGCATCTTCCAACGTTGCAGGAATTGACATACACTCCAATTCTGGCTGTATTTCAGAAATCACTCTTAACTGCAATCCCCCCTCAACATACTGTTTAGATGTAATACGATACTTCTGTTCCACTTCTCTTGCTTTTCTCTCATCAGGTACTTTGCAAATCCAGATTTTCCCCTGTGCTTCTTCTGTCAAATTCTTCATAGAACCCGCATACAGAAATCGACCTTTATGCATAATTGCAAGCTGATTGCAGGTGGCAGCTAAGTCTTCTACCACATGAGTTGAAAACAAAACCGTTCTGTTTTCAGAAAAATCTACTAACAAATTGCGGATGCGAATACGTTCCTCCGGATCTAAACCGGTAGTTGGCTCATCCACAATTAAAAATTCCGGTTCATTTAAAAGCGCCTGCACCAATCCTACCCGTCGCTTCATACCGCCTGATAACTGCTTCATTTTCTTCTTACGATGTTCTATAAGACTGGTCTTTTTCAAATAATAATCTATCCGCTTTCTACATTCTGCTTTCGGAACACCTGCCAGATCTCCCATATACTCCAAACACTCCTGAACCGTCAAATTAGGATACAGTTCAATTTCCTGTGGTAAATACCCTATCTTTCTTTGGATTTTTTCATAGTTTCCTTCGCTATACAAAATTCCGTCTAATGTAACCATTCCGTTTGTAGGTTTAAGCACAGTGGTCAAAACTCTCATCAAAGTTGTCTTTCCCGCTCCATTTTCTCCCAATAGTCCAAATATCCCATTTGGTATATCTAAATCTGCATGGTCGATTGCTGTGACACTATTCTTAAATCTTACCGTTAAATCCTCAATATGAATACTCATAAATTTACCCTCTCTTTCTTACGATCTTCGGCAATGCCAGTAACAAAATCAGTCCGATACAAATACACAAGCCTTTCCCATACAGCCATGTAATATCGGCAGTATTTTCTATATCTCTAAAAGAATAAGAAAACAGATTCCATGCTCCAAAAAGTTTATCTCCACCTGTGGAATTTGTTGCTACCCATATCAAAAGACTGCTTCCAATTCCCATCCACATATTGCGAAAAAGCATAGACAATGTATTAGCCAATATTCCCCAAAAGAAAATAGTTACTACAATCGCCCCAAAACAGGTAATAAACTGAAGTATTTCACTTTCTGTTACTGGATGTGTAATTGGTTTCTGAAACGCAAAAAACAATCCATATCCAAGAACAGCGAGCAGCAGCAAAAAAGTTCCCTGTATCATCAGTCTCTGTATAATAGAATAGATTCTCTTTTTTATCTGATACAGTCTCTGAACTTCGGAACGGTTGCTTGTAATTTCCTGCACATAAGTATCTGCACAAAAAACAGCAGTCAATATCGCAAAAGGCGGCTCTATGGATAGTCCTATTTCATACGTGAAAACAACTGCACGAATCACACTTAAAATTACAACAAAGGATACTGCATAAGCAATTTTATAAAATGGCAGAACAATCTTCATTTCCTTCTTCATTTATATTCGCCTCCGCTTCCAAATCTGTATCGAAATCAGTATAATTACTACCGATACAATAATAAGAAAACTTTGATTTAAGAGCGCCATCGGGGGCGGTGTCGTATCAAAAAGCTGCCCCGGAAATCGTACCATGATTGCCAAAGGTTTGCCCCAATATCCGTAAACTCCCTCTGCATTAGTTCCGCCCAAATTGGAATACACCATATAAAGAATCAAAAGTGGTACACCCGGAAGTGGATTTTTAAATATGAGTGAAATCAATGTATATATACTCACAATCATCAGCATATTAGGCAATATATAAAGTACCGTAGAAGCCACAAAATCCCATAGTCGCACTTCAAATCCACTATCCTTTGTATAGATGCGGCACAATACCCAAAACAGTATATTCAAAATAGTTAGCACAAGCAAACAAATTGTAAATCCTGCACTCACTTTTCCCATTACATACTTCCCGGCAGTCACAGGCTTTGTATGCAACAATTCATAAGTATGCTTTTTTGTATCTTGTAAAAATAAAACCGCCAACATAATAATTGCAAAAAACACCATATACAGACCCGCAAAATCAGCAAATTTTCTTGCGTAATAAAAAGAAAATGTCTTATCTTCCAATTTTTTATCTAGATATGCGTTGATTTCTTCTGCCGTTCCCTTATAATACGTACTGTCCTCGTATAAATACCTTGCCCCGTACCAGTCATATTCCTGCTCCAAATACGCATAGGCCTCTTTTAAATTCATGCTTTCCAGCTTTTCAATGACATTCTGTGCTTCTGAATCCGTCAATCCAAACACATCCGTTAATTTTATTTTTACCTTTTCATGCCATACCTCTCTGTGCTTTTCAGGCGTGGCTGGAATATAGCCCTCATACACTTCTCCTTCAACCGAAGTGTTGGACTGATCATTGATGATTTCCTCCCCCGTTGTAAGATAATGTGTGGTTAAATATGGACTTGTCGCATTAAACACACCATAAATCACAAGCAGAACACCTACCCAAAATAACGGTCGCTTTAGATAATTCCTAATCTCTCTTTTAAAAATAGCAATCATACGTATTCCTCCTTTCCTTCGTTATAGACATCATAAAATATAAATCACAACAAAAAGACAACAGCATAAAAAAATCGGACCGCTCATGCAATCCGATGAAATACTGCTGTTATTACAGCTCCACTCTGTTTTTCATTTTCTATCAGTAACTGACCACCATGCTTTTCACAATACAATCTGCTGATATACATGCCCATTCCTGAATGTTTCAAACTGTCTTTCACATTTTGCTGATAAAAAAGCTCTGTTGCCTTTTGCTTATCTATTGTAAATCCCACTCCATCATCCTTTATTCTGATCTGTAATTCAGAACAGGTAAGAAACACTTCCATTTCCACTTTTGTCTTGGCGTAACGAAAGGCATTTGACAAAAGGTTTTCTATAACCTCTAAAATCACTTCCTTATCTCCTGAA
This sequence comes from Pseudoflavonifractor sp. BSD2780061688st1 E11, assembly GCF_005844125.1. NCBI lineage: Bacteria > Bacillati > Bacillota > Clostridia > Eubacteriales > Oscillospiraceae > Pseudoflavonifractor > Pseudoflavonifractor sp. BSD2780061688st1 E11. The sequence continues at coordinate 49,464 of NZ_SPHM01000019.1, read as the reverse complement.
AATTTTTCTTCTGTTTCCGAACATTCTAATTCATATAGCTTTCCAAATTTTTTCCTAAACACGTTCATCTCTGCCCGTACGTCTATTTCTACCTGTTTACTGGTAATTTCTTCTGCTACTAACTCCCTTGTATCTAAACTGCTCATCTTTCGCATAGTTTCCACAAAGATATCCATACGTTCAATCTGTTTTTTGCTTTCATTTACCATTTCTAAGGCTTGCTCCATATTTATCTCTTTCTTCGGAAGATATTCTGAAAGCATTTCCTGATACCCCTCCAGCACAGAGAGCGGAGAACGTATATCATGTGCAATGGCAGCCCGCAAAGCCTTTTCTTCCTCAAGCATTTTCCATAACTGTTGATTATTCTCTGCCAGCTGTCCTCTCATTCGTTCAAACTCTTTGCACAATCCGCCCATCTCATCTTCATTTTCATAAGTGATATGGAAATCTAAATTATTTCGACCAACTTGTCGGGAAGCCAGTTCTAATTCTTCGATAGGGCATTTCAGTTTATGCTTATAAAAAAGAAATACCGCTATAATACTCCCTGCAACAGATACGATAAGCACTGTAAATGTCTGAAGAAAATCACATATTTCCGATACATGATAATCAAATTCTTTCATTTCATAAGAATGTGGTCTCGGAACATCTGGCAAATACCTTCTACCATCCCCTTCAGCCATTTCAAAATATTCTTCTTGGTCTACATAATTCCACCAAATGTTGTTTTGTACTGTGCTTGCTATTCGCATAATTAGTGCTGAAAGATAAAAACTAATTATTAAACTAATTATCATATACAAAACAATGGTTTTCCTTAACGAAAGATTTTTTATTTTGCCCATTTATATCCCCTCCCCCATACCGTTGCAATATATTCGTGTTCCGAATACATTTTCATTTTCTTGCGGATTCTGCGAATCAACTCCGTAACCACCCGGCTGTCCCCTTCTGCATCATATCCGCCAATCTTCTCATAGATTCGTTCTTTATCAAATACCATTTCAGGGTTCATAGACAAAAATTCTATGATCTCATACTCTAATTTCGTAAGCTCTAAAGCATTCCCTTTAATATGTACACATTTACTGGCATAGTCAATCACTAATTCTCCATAAAACCTTTGTTCTTTTTTCCTATGTAAACGTTCTTCACGTTTCAAATGGGCAATAATTCTAGCATCTAATTCTTTCAAACTGAATGGTTTTAAAACATAATCATCACCACCAGACAACAATCCCATTACTCGATCCTGTTCTTCTACTTTTGCAGTCAAAAAAATAATCGGACAGGAAACCATATCTCTGATTCTTCTGCACACTTCAATTCCGTCCATTCCCGGCATATTTACGTCCAATAAAATAATATCGGGATTTGCACTTATCTTTTCCATTGCTTCTATGCCATTTTCTGCAATCATTACCGTATAATTCTTCAATGTAAAGTATTGATTCAGCATTTTTAGCAATTCTCTATCATCATCAACCATTAAAATTTTATAGTTCATAAATTTCACCTCTGGCTCTAATGTTATCTTTTCCTTATAGTATAGCTTATAAAAAACAACAAATAAACAACAATTCCTAAAAGGCAACAGCCTTTCTAAACTGCCGCCTTTTCTCCTTCATTTTATTTCCATTTTTGGGACAACATCATACAGGGTTGGTGCCTGATGACTTAATTTTACTCCATTTTCATTTGCATCTTTAAGCAGATTCTTAACTTTTTCTCTTGAGTTCTCCGGTACTTTCATGTACTCCCAGATAAATGCTACCACATCGGACGGTGTGTCTTTTTTTAGTGGTGGTAACTGAATATAATCATTGTTTTCGCTCATTTTCATGTTCTCCTCACGATATAATAAAATCAATAATACGTTCTCTTGTCATGTCCAGTACAGTATCTACAAACACTCCTGCAAACAGGATCAGATACAGAATTACACTCAGCGAAAATAGAAATGCAACCTGTACCCAGTCATGATAACAGTATGCAGTCGCTATAATCAATAAAGTGAATATAAATCCAAGGATCCCTCTGACAACCGCATAAGTCTGTACTGTCATTTTTACTGCCAGGCCGATCACAAAAAGGATCAGCCATACCGGCAGTAATAATATCTTCCCAACAAGTTTTAAAATAAACATGTGCACCTCCTATCTTACCAGTCCTGGCATATCATGGTTCACCTCTGCCTGATAATACCCGTTCATCGTTGACGGTGCATTAAACAAAGCTGCTAATAAATATTTCTTGATGTTCTTCACCTTTGTGGTGTTACCACTCATACAGTGTAAGACATACTCGATATGTGAATAGGTCAGCATCAGAAATTTTTTCTTCACCAGTGATGCCGGATACCAGTTGCTGGCAATCAAGATCTTGTCATTTTTACACATCACAGTCTCTACAATCAGGTTCACGATTTCATCTACCTGCCGCATATCGTCACGATGGGTTACTTCCAGTGATTCATAATCAATGGTCTCTTTGACAAGGTTTTCATAAGCCTGATAATCCTCAGAGCGATTATCGCTATCAAATCTTTTCTCATCCACAGATATGATATGATTAGATTTATTATCATTCATTTCAGTATCACTAAGATTAGTATTATTAGGGTTTGAAATGTAAACTTCTTGAAGTTTGTTTTCGGGACTTCTAGAAGTTTGATTTTGGGACTTCATGAAGTTTGAATTGTAAACTTCTGCGGGTTCCTCATTTTCCACAGAAGTTTGTTTTTTAAACTTCTTTAATTCCTCTTCAAATTTTTTCTCATCTGTTTTCTCAGGCATAAAGGTTTTCACGTAGATGACGTTTACCTTTCCAAATCCCTGTCTGCGTTTCTCAATCAGGCCAATCCCTGTTTCGTCATCCAGTTCTCTCATGGATTTGATGGCTTTATTTCTGCCACAGTTCAGTAATTCCATGATATCTTCGATGGAAAAGTAGATATATGCTCTATTTTTGTCGTCAAACCACTGATTCTTGATGGAAAGAGACATTCGATCCAACATCAGTCCATATAAAATTTTAGCATCGCTTGATAAATCTTTAAAGTAACTGTCTGTAAATAATGCTTTTGGTATGCGGTAGAAGCTGAACTGATCAGCTTCAGTACCGTAAAAATAATTAAATGTCATTTTTTTCTCCATAATTTCCTCCTTTCATTTTCTGCTAAGAAGTCCTCTTTTTAAACTTCTTTGACTTTGTTTTCTTAGCTTTTTCTATCCTTAACAGGACTGTTCCTGCATCCATTTTTCTAATAATGATTCAATCACCTGTTCCATATCTTTGGCTGTATAATCATCCGGAAAGTACTTTGTCAGTTTCTTTTCTGAGAAGGTAAGAGACCGGGATACTTTCTTTGCCATCACACAGTTATTGAAAATCGATAACATCTGGATCTGATTGATTGGTCCATCATTCAGCTGATTTCTGAGTGCTGCAATCTGCTTTGGCTTGATAAATCCGGTGTCGCGGATATATTCGTAGATCCATTCCTGTACTTCCTTATCGATATAGGAGATATCGACAGCAACCGTGAATTGAAGCTTTTTGTTATCTACCAGATCAAGAAGTTCCGGAATTAATTCTGTCAGTCGGATATACCGCTGAACACTTCGTGCACTTTCTCCAACCTGTTCTCCTAATAACTGATCTGTTCTCGACTTCGTGCCACTTTGGCACAAAGTTAAATCTGTCCGACTCCCCTGTCTTTTCATTGCATCAAGTTTCATCTTATAAGCAAAGGCTTTCTCACTGGGCAACAGTTCCTCTCGCTGAATGTTAGCATCCACCATCGCCACAATGGCATCATCATCTGATAATTCTCTTACGATTGCCGGAATAGTTGTGAGTCCTGCAAGCTGTGCTGCATGCATTCTTCTGTGACCGGATACCATTTCATATTCTTCATTTTCATCCATGCGAAGCAGTACCGGAGTCAGCACTCCATTAATCTTTACGCTTTCTACCAAGTCCTGCATCTTTTCATCATCCAGCACCTTGAACGGATGATTTTTAAATGGATGGATCTTACTGATCTCTATCTCCATTGCAGATTCTTCATTTACCACACCAAGCAATTCATCAATACTAGCCAGTTTAATCTTTTCGCCACTTCTATTTTTCATTATTCAAAACCTCCTGTGTCAATTTCATATATGCCTCAGCAACTTTTCCTTTCGGACAGTGCATGTAGATACTTTTTCCCTCTGCACTGGTCTCAGCTGCTTTTACGGACATCGGAATCACATTTTCAAATACTTCTATCTGGCTTCCGTATGTTGTATGTACTCTCGATGCAATGTCCCTTGCGTAATTGGTTCTGAAATCTACCATAGTCAACAGAATGCCCTCTATCGCCAGTTTCCGGTTCAGTCTTTTCTTTACTGTAAGAATGGTCTTGATCAGCTGCTGAAGTCCTTTAACAGGCAGATATGCAGCCTGCACAGGTATCAGAACAGAATCAGAAGAGACCAGTGCATTGATCGTCATCATACCAAGGCTCGGCATACAGTCGATCAGGATATAATCGTATCGGCATCTTATCGCATCGATATATTCCTTCATGATCATTTCTCTGCTCATAACATTTCCCATCGTTACTTCCAATGCGGAAAGCTCAATATTTGCCGGAAGAAGATCTACATTTTCCTGGTGATGTAAGATCCCATCTTCTAAAGAGATTTCTTCTTCGTTGATGACATCCATCATGATCGTTGCCAGTGTGATGCGAAGATCATCCGGTTCCTCATACCCAAGACTTGCTGTTAAACTTCCCTGTGGATCCGCGTCGATCAGCAACACTTTCTTTCCTTCTCTTGCCAGTCCAATGCCTACATTTACGGTTGTGGTGGTCTTTCCGACGCCACCTTTCTGGTTTACTACGGATATAACTTTACACATGATTTCTTCCTCCTTTAACTTTCCCATGATTCTTTTTTCCATAATTTCAACAGTGCCAGTATTTCCCGTTTCATCATTGCCGGTGTATAAGAATTTGGAAAATACTTGTGCAACTGCTCGTTTGTGAATGCCACTCTTGTGATCTCACCCTTTTTCACTTCACACATGATCTCTTCCATCTTTTCCAGTGACAACTGTTTTTCTTTACTCAGTTGCCGGATCCTCTGGGCCTGTGAGAGTGATGGGATCGCCTGTGCATACTCCATTGCTACAAGCAATTCCTTTTGCTCTTTTTCACTTAATGCTGCTATCTCTACAGCCGGACAAAAAGAAATAATCTCATCATCCAGTTTCTGCAGCATTTCCGGTATCAGTTTTGTCAGTGAGATATAACGCTGCACTTGTTTTGGACTATCACCACAATCCTCGCTGATGATCTCTATTGCCCGCTTTCTTGGTGTTTTGTGGTCAACTTGGCTCTTTTTTCGACCACTTTTTCTTTTCAATACGTCATTCTTCAGTTTGTAAGCAAAAGCTTTTTCACTGTAGCTGATCCGTTCTCTGTGAAGATTGGAATCTACCATGCTCAAGATGGAATCATCTTCACTTAATACCCGGATGATTACCGGTACTTTACGGTATCCCAATTTCTCCGCAGCATGTTTTCTTCTGTGACCGGATATGATCTCATAGTATCCATCCGGTACTGGTCTGACGATTAGCGGATTTAAAATTCCATACTTCTCAATGCTTTCCTGCAAAAGAAACATTTCCTTATCATCTTTTACCTGAAACGGGTGCTCTTTGAACGGACGAAGACGCTCAATCTCAATTTCTATGATTCTTTCTTCGTTTTCTCCTGATTGTCTGTTTGGCTCAGTCATCTTGACTCCTTTCCTCCAGGATTCAGGAAATAAAAAATGCCTGCCTGGAACTTTTATAGATAGTAAAGTTCCAAACAGACATTGCTGTTTGACCATTAGCTGTAGCTAATAGAATTGAATACTGTTTCAGCTAATTCATGTTTGCAAGTTTGGGAGAGATTGTTTCTTTTCCCGCCTTTTCTCTGATTTACATCCCCGAATAAGAGGTGACAACGGAGCGGAACCCAAATGTTAGCTGGACTTCTTAAAACCCATGTTTGCAAACCGGTAATTTTGATTAGCTGTCAGCTAACAAAAATCGGATTGCGTTAGCTAGAAATTGATCATTTTGAATGGAATTTTGTGTCACGAACGTGATTTGAAAATAACAAAAGCGTTCGTTGTCAGCTAATCCAGCTAACATTTTCGAACGCTTTGAAGCCCGTCGCCAAGAGGATTTGAACCTCCGACCCCTCGCTTAGGAGGCGAGTGCTCTATCCAGCTGAGCTATGACGACACATGCCGCAAACCCTTGATTTTACTGGGTTTCTGGGA
>NZ_SPHM01000019.1:0-43030 GCF_005844125.1 Pseudoflavonifractor sp. BSD2780061688st1 E11 | reverse complement strand
CTTAGGAGGCGAGTGCTCTATCCAGCTGAGCTATGACGACACATGCCGCAAACCCTTGATTTTACTGGGTTTCTGGGATTTTTCCCTTCGGCCATATATAAGATTATCAACTCTATTTCGAGTTGTCAATCTACAGATTTTTTCGATTTGGTAACATTGGAACGTTCCCCAATTTGGGGAATGCTTTGTTGTCACCATTAGCATTTTTCAGAATAGATTCGAACTGAAAGTTGTTTTTCATTTTTTCCCTTTGGGGAATGCCTCGGCTTTCTCTTAGGAGGCGAGTGCTCTATCCAGCTGAGCTATGACGACACATGCCGCAAACCCTTGATTTTACTGGGTTTCTGGGATTTTTCCCTTCGGCCATATATAAGATTATCAACTCTATTTCGAGTTGTCAATCTACAGATTTTTTCGATTTGGTAACATTGGAACGTTCCCCAATTTGGGGAATGCTTTGTTGTCACCATTAGCATTTTTCAGAATAGATTCGAACTGAAAGTTGTTTTTCATTTTTTCCCTTTGGGGAATGCCTCGGCTTTCTCTTAGGAGGCGAACGCTCTATCCTGCTGAGCTACAGAGACATCTATTCAATTAAAATTGGTAACGATCACTTTTCATCGTAAGGCGGCCGGTAGAGCATAACCTTAGGAGGCGGTCGCTCTATCCTGCTGAGCTACGGAAACATAATTGTCACAACACCCCTGATTATACCATATCCCGGGGGTGTTGTGAAGCTTTTATGAAAAATTAATTTTACCCTGGAGCCAGATATTCGTGCGGAACCTTCTTCCCACTGCCGGTTCTCCCAGTATATTGGCTTTCGGAATGCAGACATCAAAAATCATTTCATTGACATCCAGTGTGAGAATCATGATTTTTTCCCTTGTCACCTCATTGATAACCAGATCCATATCCAGGATTTCACCCATGATTGAATACAGGTCACATTCTACGCCGTACGGCATAAAATACGTGTCTATAATACTGAAAATATCCTCTGTAACCACTCTTTTGGACACTTTCTGGTACGTATCCATATCTTTGAGTGTCAGTGTCTCTATTGCCTCGGAATCGCCTTTTCTGGCGGCGCTTACAAGCATCATCCGGTCCCGGAACTGTTCTCTTTGTTCCTTTTTGTCCTTTTCATTTTTTGTGACAGGGAACAGAACAGTACCATCATATGCAAGTCCCGCGAGCGTCACGGATGTTTTCTTTTTGCTGAGATTTCCAGACTGAAGTTCTCTTACATACTCCATCGGATTCTGAAGATAAAACATCAGGGAAATGTCCACTCTGGCATCCTCGCAGATGCCTATATAAGCCTCTTTGTCAATCTTTTTCTCTACAATAACATCCGCGTATGTGGTGATTCCTTTTCCTTGAAATACAGGCACGCTGTATTCTTTTTCAAAGTTTTCGTCCAGATCCATTACACCGTACATGGCCAGTTCCAGACGCTCTCCAAGAATCTTTCGGAATTCACAGTAATCGGTATCTTCATCCAGTATCATTCTTTCATGGGAGGTGAATTCTCTGCGGACTTCCTCTTCCACTTTTCTCATCATGGATCCGGAGATATCACCTCCGAACCCGATTGCTTTTGAATATTTATGCATTATCTGATTTCCTTCATTCCACCCATGTAAGGCTGAAGCGCTTCCGGAATCTTCACAGAGCCATCTGCCTGAAGATTGTTTTCCAGAAATGCGATCAGCATTCTTGGCGGCGCTACTACTGTGTTATTGAGTGTATGTGCAAAATATTTCTTTCCGTCCTGTCCTTTTACACGGATTCCAAGACGTCTTGCCTGAGCGTCTCCAAGGTTGGAGCAGCTTCCTACTTCAAAATATTTTTTCTGTCTTGGAGACCATGCTTCCACATCGCAGGACTTCACTTTCAGATCCGCAAGATCTCCGGAGCAGCATTCCAGTGTACGTACCGGGATATCCAGAGTGCGGAAGAAATCTACTGTGTTTTTCCACATTTTTTCATACCATTCCATACTGTCTTCCGGTTTACATACAACAATCATTTCCTGCTTTTCAAACTGATGTATTCTGTATACACCACGCTCTTCAATTCCGTGTGCCCCTTTTTCTTTTCTGAAGCATGGAGAATAACTGGTCAGTGTTCTCGGAAGTGTCTCCTCCGGAAGCATGGAATCAATGAATTTTCCAATCATGGAGTGTTCACTTGTTCCGATCAGGTACAGATCTTCTCCTTCAATCTTATACATCATTGCATCCATTTCTGCGAAGCTCATTACTCCGGTCACGACATTGCTGCGTATCATAAACGGCGGTACACAGTAAGTAAATCCGCGGTTAATCATAAAATCTCTTGCATAAGAGATTACCGCTGAGTGAAGCCTTGCAATGTCCCCCATCAGGTAATAGAAACCGTTTCCTGCCACTTTTCCGGCGCTTTCCAGATCGATTCCATTGAATTTTTCCATGATTTCTGTATGATATGGGATCTCATAGTCCGGAACAACCGGCTCTCCGAAGCGTTCCAGCTCTACATTTTCGCTGTCATCTTTCCCGATTGGTACAGACGGATCAATGATATTCGGAATCACCATCATGATCTTTTTGATTTTCTCTTCTACTTCCTTTTCTTCTGCAGAAAGTTCAGCTGTTCTTCCGGCATTTGCCTCCACCTGTTTTTTCAGTTCTTCCGCTTCTTCTTTCTTTCCCTGAGCCATGCAGGCACCGATTTGTTTTGAAATTTTGTTCTTATCTGCTCGCAGCGCTTCTACTTCCTGTTTGATTTCACGGTTTCTCTTGTCAAGTTCCAGTACTTCATCTACCAGCGGCAGTTTCTCATCCTGAAATTTCTTTTTGATATTTTCTTTTACTACATCCGGGTTACTTCTGACAAACTTAATATCTAACATTTTAAACTCTTCCTTCCTTATTCTATTCCTGCCAGTTCCTCTGAATCACCATACATAGCCTGTTCCAGTGATTCCGCCTCTTCCTCGGCAAGTTCTGTGTGACATTCTCCGTTCACAATTTCTTTTATATAAATGTAACATCCTTCTCTGCTGTGCATGGCATTTAAGATCCAGCCATTGTCTTCTCCATCCAGTATCGTAAACGCAAAGCTCAATTTCCCGCCCATTTCATTAAAAGCATCGTACTGCACCAGTCCCGTTTTCTGAATACTTCCACTGATTTTTTCTTTTAATGACCGCAGTTCCATCTGATTCTGTCCGGAAAGTTCTTCAATCCTCTCCATTTCTTCCAGGTGACGCCGGATATTATCTTCCAGCGTCTTCCCGTCGCTTCCTCGCATAAACCGGGAATAGCTTCTTTTCAGTCGATTATACTTCATGTTGAGACTCACAAGAAAAGCTCCCAGTATAATCAGAATCAGAAACATGACAATCAGAATATATGCCGGATCAATACCTATCGATTCCAGAATTTTACTCTGCATCTTATCTGACTTCCTCTCTAATACTCATGATCATCTCAAACAGTCTTTCCAGTTCTTCGTCAGAATAATACTCTATTTCTATTTTTCCTTTGCCATTTGCCTTTCTGTTGACGCTGACTTTCGTTCCCATGATTCCTTTCATTTTTTCCTCCAGATCATGGTAAATAAAATCATTTTCCTTTTTTACTTTCTTTTTCTCCGGTTTTGGTTTATTCCATTCACGGATCAGCTTTTCTGTCTCTCTTACACTCAGTTTTTCATCAAAAACCTGAGTGGCAGCCGCATACTGTTCTTCCTTATCTTCCAAAGCAAGCAGTGCCCTTGCATGTCCACTTGAAATCATATCGTCAATCAGCATCTGCTGTACTCTTTCATCCAGCTTCAGGAGACGGATCGAATTCGTTACTGCTGTTCTGCTCTTTCCGACACGCTCCGCGATTTCATCCTGCTTCATGGAAAACTCTTCCATCAGTCTTTTATATGCCTGTGCTTCTTCTACTGGATTCAGGTTTTCTCTCTGAATGTTTTCTATCAGAGCAATCTCAACGACTTCCTGTTTTGAATATTCTCTTATAATCACTGGCACTTCCTTGACTCCGGCCAGCTTAGCTGCCCTCCATCTCCGTTCTCCGGCGATAATTTCATAATATCCGTCCTTTTTCTGTACAAGAAGCGGCTGCAGCACTCCAAACTGCTTGATCGACTCTGCAAGTTCCAGAAGGGAATCTTCCTCAAAATTTCTTCTCGGCTGTTCTCTGTTTGGTTCAATCATATTGATTTTCACCAGTTTTTCTCCAGTTGATACCGCTTCTTCTGTTTTTTCCTTTGCAGGCGTACTCTTTTTGGCCGAACGGTTATCCGGGATCAGACTGTCCAGTCCCTTTCCAAGGCCTTTTCCTAATCCACTTCTTTTCGCTGTCATTCTTCTTCTCCTTTATGAATCACTTCATCTGCCAATAGCATATAACTCTCTGCTCCGGTTGACTTTGGATCATACAGATTAATCGGCATGCCATAGCTTGGCGCCTCAGCAAGTCTGATATTTCTCGGAATGATGGTCTTGTAGATCGTCTGTTCCAGGTTATCTTTTACATTTTCCACTACCTGAAGTGAAAGATTTGTTCTCGCGTCATACATTGTGAATACAACGCCTTCCATCTTCAGATTTTCATTCAATCTTTCCTGCACAAGTTCAATTGTGTGGATGAGCTGGCTTAACCCCTCCAGTGCATAGTATTCACACTGAATCGGGACCAGTACACTGTCAGCTGTCGTCATCGCATTGATTGTCAACATATTCAAAGACGGAGGGCAGTCGATAATCACATAATCATAATTTTCTCTTATCTTTGCCACCTCATCTCTGAGGATATATTCTTTGTTTTCCACTCCAATCATTTCGATTTCGGCGGCCGACAAATCAATATTTGTAGGAAGCACGTCCAGATTTTCAATCACTTCTTTGCACAGAACCTCTTCAATTCCTGCTTTTCCAATGATCAGATCATAGACTGTATTTTCCACCTGATCTTTCTCTACCCCCAGCCCGCTGGTCATATTTCCCTGCGGGTCCATGTCAATCGCCAATACTTTCTGTCCTTTTGCCGCCAGACACGAGGATAAATTAATAGCTGTTGTCGTCTTGCCGACGCCGCCTTTCTGATTGGCAACCGCAATTATTCTACCCATTTATACTTCACCTTTCTTTCATAAGCCTTATTATAACATTTTTTATTTCTATAATCTATATAATGTTTCATGTGAAACATGAAAAATTCGTAACGATTCGGCTATGTGGTTCAGATTTCGGTGAAATGTTCCACGTGAAACAAAAAAATTTCGTATTCATTCAGCTCCATAACTCAAATTTCAGCAGAATGTTTCACGTGGAACATCAAGAAACTCGTGTCAATTCAGCTGTGCAGCTCCGATTTCGGCAAAAATGTTTCACGTGGAACATTTTGGAACAAAACCAGGTCTTTGTCTTCAAGCTAAAATCGTCCCTCAAACACATGATGTTTCACGTGAAACATTTTCTTTTTGCACCAAGCCACTGCGCCTTGAATTCTCGATGAGCAATAACCAAAACAAGAATCGTGTCGAAAATTTCATACATTCACTTCTTTTCTTGCTCTATCCAATGTAGTATAATATATCATAAGAATAACTATGAAAGTTGGCCGAATTTATGAAGAAAAAAATAAGATCTTTTGTTATCCTGACTGCCTTATGTGCAGCTACAATACATATTATAAACAGAACGATTCATCATCTCTCTACACTGCATAATCTGCTTCACAAAGAGAATGAATCTGATTATGAATGGCGTTTTGGGAAGATTCATTATAGAAAATGCGGCACTGGGAAGCCTTTGCTGCTGCTCCACGATCTTGCTCCGGCAAGCTCATCTGTAGAGTGGTCTCACATTGTTCCTTTACTTTCCAGGGAGCATACTGTTTATACGGTAGATCTTCTCGGATGTGGTCAGTCAGATAAGCCAAACCTGACCTATACCAATTTTCTGTATGTACAGATGATTTCCGATTTTATCAAACATGTAGTCCATGAACCTGTAGATGTCATCGCCACTGGTGCTTCTGCTCCTCTTGTAGCAATGACAGCAACCTCCAGCCAGGAACTAATTGATAAAATGATCTTCGTTAATCCGCAGAGCCTGCATGAGTTGGCTAAAATACCTTCCAAGCGCAGCAAATTATTATATCACTTTATCAATATGCCACTGCTTGGCACTTTCCTTTATAATATCTTGTTCTGCCGGAGACGGATTGCCGCAAAATCGGAAGAAGCATTCTTTGATCCTGCTCAGATCGATGAGCTTATGGTCAATACCTATTATGAGTCTGCTCATCTGGATCATATGCATTCCAGATACCTGTTTGCAAGCATCCGCGGAAACTATACGAATGTGAACCTTGCACCATTCCTTTCAAGGATCACACACAGTATCTTTATTATTACCGGTGCTGAGAATCCTCTCTTTAATGAGAAAGCATCCCAGTATCAAAAATACCTTCCGTCAATCGAAATTGTCTCCATGGGAGAGACAAAAGCCTATCCTCACATTGAAAAACCGGAAGAATTTTGCGAACAGGTTGAGATCCTTCTTGATCCAAAATAACAAAAAAAATGAGTGTTTCACGTGAAACACTCATTTTTTTATTACTGTAATGGCTCTTTTGCAGGCAGGCCTGCTTTTCTCGGATATTTCTTTGCCGTAGATTTGATTTTCTTAATTTTAATGAATGAACGGCCAATCTCGGTTCCCTGCAGCTTGAACTTATACACTTCTTCGATTGTTCCTCCAAGAATTTTTGCCGCATTGCGTGCCTGTTCTACTTCTTCATCCACTTCTTCCGACTTATACGGTACAAAATAGCCGCCAACTTTTACATAAGGAAGGCAATATTCCGATAAAGTGGCCAGATTTGCCACTGCGCGCGATACACAAAGGTCAAACTTTTCTCTATAATCCGCCTTTTTAGCGAAATCTTCTGCTCTTCCATGGATCGTTTCAATTCCGTTAAGTCCCAGCTTTGCAATTACCTCATTCAGAAAACGGATTCTTTTATTTAATGAATCCAGCAACACAACTTTGATCTCCGGAAAGACGATTTTAAGCGGAATTCCCGGAAATCCGGCTCCGGTCCCCACATCGATCAATGATGATACCTTTGTCATATCACAGCTTTTGACAATCGAAAGGCTGTCCAGGAAATGCTTTTCATTCACTTCCTCATATTCTGTAATTCCGGTGAGATTCATTACCTTGTTCCATTCCACCAGAATATCATAATACTGATCAAACTGTTCGTACTGTCTGTCCGTCAGGGAAAGACCGATCTCTTTTAATCTTGCTTCAAACACCTTATCCACTCTTCTTCTCCTTTCCCGTTAAGCCCGTCTCATGGACTCCAGATAGACCAGCAGCACGGAAATATCTGCCGGTGAAACCCCGGATATTCTGGATGCCTGTCCGATGGATACCGGACGCTGCGCGCTCAGCTTCTGCACTGCCTCAATCCGAAGGCTTTTCACATCGTTATAATCAATATCCTCCGGTATTTTCTTTTTCTCCATCTTCTTGAACTGTTCCACCTGCCGCATCTGCCGCTTGATATATCCGTCATATTTAATATTAATATCAACCTGCTCTGCCACTTCTTCCGGAATCTGCGGCCTGTTTTCATCAATTGAAGCCAGAATATTGTAATGAAGCTCCGGTCTCCGGATCAGATCCGCAATGGTTGCTCCGGAATTCAGCGGAGTACTTCCATACTGTATTAACAGATTCTGTACTTTTTCACTAGTTCCTACATTTACATGTTCTACTCGTTCTATCTCAGATGTAATCATTTTTTCCTTTTCCAGAAGCTTTTCATACCGTTCTTCTGAAACCAGCCCGATTTCATGCCCAATCTTCGTCAGTCTCTGGTCCGCATTGTCCTGACGAAGCAGGAGGCGGTATTCTGCCCTGGAGGTCATCATTCTGTATGGTTCATGGCTCTCTTTTGTAACCAGATCATCGATGAGAACACCGATATAAGCCTGGGAACGGTCCAGAATGAGCTGTTCCCTGCCAAGAATCTTCTGCGCCGCATTGATGCCCGCTACAAGTCCCTGTGCCGCAGCCTCCTCATATCCGGAGCTTCCGTTAAACTGTCCGGCACTGTAGAGCCCTTCCACCTTCCGAAATTCCAGCGTCGGATAAAGCTGTCTTGCATCGATACAGTCATACTCAATCGCATAGGCATTTCTCACAATCTTCGCATGCTCCAGCCCCGGTACAGAACGGTACATCTCATACTGTACATCCTCCGGGAGAGAACTGGACATTCCGCCGATATACATCTCATTCGTATATTCTCCCTCCGGTTCGATGAATACCTGATGCCTGTTTTTATCTGCGAATTTTACGACCTTGTCTTCGATAGACGGACAATACCTCGGTCCGGTTCCCTCGATCGCGCCGGAAAACAGAGGGGATCTGTCCAGATTATTCCGGATGATTTCATGGGTTTTTTCATTCGTATACGTCAGCCAGCAGGAAATCTGCTCTCTCTGCACCGATTCCGGATCTGTTGTAAAGGAAAACGGTGTAATTCTTTCGTCTCCCTTCTGCTCTTCCATCTTGGAAAAATCAATCGATCTGCGGTCGATTCTCGCCGGAGTTCCTGTCTTAAAACGGTACATTGATACACCGAGCTTCTTCATGCAGTCAGACAGGTATGTGGACGCCTGAAGGCCGTTTGGGCCGGTTTCTATGCTGACATCACCATAAATACACCTCGCCTTCAAATACGTCCCTGTACAGAGAATTACGGCCTTACAGCGGTATATGGCACCGGAGATGATCTGTACTCCGGTAACTTTCCCGTCTTCCACGAGAATATCCACCACTTCCGCCTGCTTTAAATCCAGCCCCGGCTGGTTTTCCAGCACCATACGCATGGCCTTGCTGTACTCCTGTTTATCCGCCTGCGCTCTCAATGAATGAACCGCAGGCCCTTTGGAACGGTTGAGCATTTTTGACTGAATAAATGTGCGGTCGATGACCTTTCCCATCTCTCCGCCGAGAGCATCCACCTCTTTTACCAGATGCCCCTTTGATGTTCCACCGATATTCGGATTGCACGGCATCATCGCCACGCTTTCCATGCTGACCGTAAAGACAATCGTCCTCATCCCAAGTCTTGCCGCCGCCAGGGCCGCCTCACAGCCCGCATGTCCGGCGCCGATTACGGCAACATCGTACACGTCTTTATTTTCCCATACAGAATTTACTGAATATTTCATTAACCAGATCCTCTCCTATCGTTTCTCCCGTAATACTTCCAAGTGCTTCGTATGCATCCATCAGATCAATCGTATAAAAATCCTCCGGCATGCCGTCTTCGATACTTCGTTTTACCTGTTTCAGGCTTGTAAAGGCCTGTTCCAGAGCCTCTTTCTGTCTCACATTCGTAATATAGACTTCATCATTAAAAGCAATCTCGCCCCGGAAAAACATCTCCTTTACGGTCTGTTCCAGTTCGTAGATTCCCTCTTCTTCCTTTGCTGAAATCTCAATCATCGGCTTATCCAGATGTTCCTGGATCATTTCTTTTGTCACCTTTGTCTCAAGATCCGACTTATTCAACAGAACAATCACGTTCTTATCCTGGATCATCTCCATGATCTCAAAATCATTTTCATCCAGATTTCGCGATGAGTCAACTACAAAAATAATCAAATCCGCATCTTCCGCCTGATTTTTCGCCCGGTCGACGCCGATTTTTTCCACCACATCTTCTGTCTTTCGGATTCCGGCCGTATCCATAATATTCAGGCTGACTCCGTTTAACTGGATGTGCTCTTCCAGAATATCCCTTGTCGTCCCCTCAATCTCCGTCACAATGGCCCGCTCTTCTCCTACCAGCGCATTCAGAAGAGAGGACTTCCCTGCATTTGGCTTTCCTACGATCACCGTCCGGATTCCTTCCTGCATCATCCTGCCGTTATCCGCAGTATCGATCAGTTTTTTCAGTTCTTTCAACAATTCCTCTACTTTTTCCACAAGGATATCTCCGTATCCGTCCAGAGAAATATGCTCCGGATCATCCAGGGCAGACTCAATGTAGGCTGTATGATACAGAATTTCTTCCCTCATGGCGCTGATTTTGCGTTGTACGCTTCCTTTCAACTGACTGACTGAATTCTTCAGGGCATACTCATTTTTGGAATGAATGACGTCTATGACCGCCTCTGCCTGCGACAGATCCATCCTTCCGTTCAGGAAAGCCCTCTTTGTAAATTCACCCGGTTCAGCAGCTCTGGCGCCGTTTTTCAGTACGGTTTCCAGTATTTTTCTGACGACAAAGACTCCCCCGTGGCAGTCGATTTCCACGGTATCTTCTCCTGTATAGCTGTGCGGTCCTCTCATAAGCATCACCAGCACTTCATCTATCGTATTTTCCCCGTCCTTGATCCACCCATAATGTACGGTATGAGATGGCTGCGAGGAAAGTGTTTTCTTTCCTTTATAGATCCTGTCTGCAATTTCAAATGCATCCGGTCCGCTGATCCTTACAATTCCGATTCCGGAATCCGACATGGCTGTCGAGATCGCTGCGATTGTCTCCGTTACTTTCATCATGTCTGCACCCTCTCTTGTTCCTGCATATTCTGCACTGGAAATATTTTCCTGTTCAAAAAACAAAAAGGGCAGATTCTCCTGTTGTCATGGAAATCAGCCCTTTTTCTATCTTTACTTATTTCTGATTAAGGTTACTACGACTCTTCTGTAAGGCTCTTCTCCTTCACTGTGTGTCGTCACATAACGGTCTGCCTGAAGAGCAGAATGAATAATTCTTCTTTCGTATGGATTCATCGGTTCCAGAGCAACCGGTTTCTTCGTTCTCTTTACCTTGTAGGCAATGTTTTTCGCAAGATTTTCGAGAGTTTCTTTTCTTCTTCTTCTGTAGTCTTCTGTATCCAGCTTCACTCTCACATATCCATCCTGTGTCTTGTTTGCTACTCTGTTTGTAAGATACTGAAGAGAATCCAGTGTCTGACCTCTCTTACCGATCAGGATTCCCATATTCTTTCCATCCATCACGATTTCGAGGGCGCCCTCTTCATCAATACGGGATGAAATTTTAACTTCCATATCCATTGCGTGAAGCACGTCTGTGAGGAATTTCTCACATGCTGCAATTGTCTCATCCTGCACTTTTGCGAGCTTTTTACTCTCCTGAACCGGCTTTGTTTCTTTTACTTCTTTCACTTCAGCCGCTTCTTTTTCTCTTTTTTCTTTCCGCTCTTTCTTTTCTCTGCGCGGTTTTTTCTCTTTTACCTCGGATTTCATCTCCGGTTTTACTGCTTTTTCTTCGCCTTTTACCTCAGAGATGACCTCCTGGATTTCTTCTTTAAGCTCTTCTAATTCATCTTCTTTTTCTACTGTTTTCTTTTTCCATGCACGGATGACAGCCTGTTTGCTTCCGATTCCAAGAAAACCGCTGCTTCCTTTTTCAATTACATCGTATTCCAGCATATCACTTGTAACACCAAGCTGGATCAGGGCTTCTGTAATTGCATCATCCACTGTTTTTGCTGATACTGTAATTTCACCCATCCTGATAACCTCTTTCTTCATCTCTTACTTCTTTTGACTGTCTTTATGATTACTTTCATTATACTGTCTTACCAGATTTGCTTTCGCTGCGAGGCTTCCTGATTTTGCGTTTTTGCTCTTCTCAGCCGCTCTTTGTAAGGCTTCTTCTCTTTCTTTTTCTGTCATCTTTTTCTGTTTTGGCTCTTCAATGCTTCTTGCGTGAACCTGAGCCATCTCAGAAAGTTTCTGTGCGTTTGTGCCCTTCTTTTCTCTCTTTTTCGCCGCTTTTTTCTGATTCTTCTCAATCAGTTCTTCAATCGATATCCTGGAAAGATATTTATTAATAGCAAGCTGCTGAATCATACGTACTACTGCACTGGCGATCCAGTAAAGTCCGATACCGGAAGGGAATGTAAAACACATTATCACTGAAAATAACGGCATGATCTTCATCATTGCATTCATGGAATTTACCATGGAATCGTCACTGCTGTCATTTTCTGTCGGCGCTGCCGTCGGTGAAAGTTTCATACTGATATACTGTGTCAATGCCGAAATAATCGGAATAGACAGAGCCAGGATTGCCGCTATAACAGCTCCTGTTTGAATCGAATTCATGAAAATATTCAGTGGAGTTTCCGCAATATTGATTCCGAGGAAAGAATTCAAATGTGTCAGACTATCCTGAGTAGAACGGATCAGCGACTCCAGATCCGGCAGTTTGTCGGCCAGAGTATCCCAGCTGCTTTCCTGAAATTTGTAAAGCGCATCCACCATAACGTTGGGCTGGCTGAATTTATATCTGGACGGATCCATTGCAATCGCATTCGTCTTACCAAGCGCCTCCATTGCCGCCTGTCCGCCTTCGGTGGACAAAAGCTGATTTACGAGCGGCATGTAAACTTCTTTGATTCCGTCTACATAAGCCGGGATATTACGGATTACATAAAACAGACCCCACAGAATCGGCAGCTGGATCAAAAGCTGCGAACAGCCTCCCATCATGGAAGTTCCGTATTTCTCATAGACCATCTTGGTTTCTTCCTGCATCTTCATCATCGATGCCTGGTCTTTTTTGTTCTTATATTTGTTCTGAATCCTTCTAAGCTCCGGATTCATTACAACGGTCAGTTTTGACGCCTTTTGCTGTTTGTACGTCAATGGAAGAAGCAGTGTATAGATAATGATTGTAAAAATAATGATACAAAGACCAATATTTTCAATATGGAATACATTACTAAGCACACTGAAAATTCCGTTCATCAGATGCCCCAGAAGCCAGGAAATCTGGCCGACGATCGGAGCCGATGACTGTGTCAATAATAAACCTTCCATCAGTTCTCCTCCATATTCAGGTATTATTTAATTACGGTACCGGATCGTATCCTCCCCGGTGGAACGGATTACATCTGAGTATTCTCCAGACCGTAAGAAGTCCTCCCTTTAAGGCTCCGTACTTCTCGATTGCCTCCAGTCCGTACTCCGAACAGGTCGGCGTATAAATACAGTGCTGTGTCGGCAGCTTGTACTTTGATAAATGCTTTCTGTAAAAACGAATTACTGCAAGCAACAGTTTTTTCATCGTTTCATCTCCATTTCATTTCCCTTATCCGAAGAATCCTGCTGTGTGTCCTGTAAATATATATGATGAAGTTTTCCGAGATGGACCACTGCACTTTCTATTTCCTGATAGCTTTTGTCCTTTGCCGAAGCCCGTGCAATGATAATTATGTCATATCCACGCCGGAAATGCTCTTCCTGCAGTCGATAACTTTCTCTCAATAGCCGTGTAACCCTGTGACGGACTACACTGTTCCCTACCTTTTTGCTGACTGAAAGTCCCAGTCTGTTGCCCGAGGTACCATTCTCTCTGACATACATGACAAGATATCTGTTTGCATAGGATTTTCCTTTTTTATAGGTCAGCTGAAAATCCCTGTTCTTTTTCAATGATTCTGAAAACTGCATTGCCGTATGCTCCTGATATGTTCTACGGTACGCAGATTATCCGCCTTTTCTTCATTCTGTATAGAAGAAAAGGCCACATATATGCGGCCTACGCTGATAATCTTTTTCTTCCTTTTGCTCTTCTGGCTGCGAGAACTTTTCTTCCGCCTGCCGTGCTCATTCTTGCTCTGAATCCATGAACTTTCGCTCTGGAACGTTTCTTTGGCTGAAATGTCATTTTCATTACTTTCCACCTCCTTAACCTGAAACTTATATATATAAATATAAGTACATTAATATCGTTCTTTGCTAAAAGACACCACGTCTGATTATAGTCAAAAACCCCCTGCAAGTCAAGTAATTCCGTGATTTTTTTACGTTTTTTCACAAGGATCCACAGTTATACAGCTCCTTTCCACAGGACCGGGACAATTTTATCTGCTCTGGAATGCTTTACACGCTGATTTCCACATGTTTTCAACATTTTGTGGATAATTTTGTGATTTTGTGTGGAAAACATGTTGGATTCTGCTAAATTCGTCATTTTTTTTCCGGTTTCATGCGGTTTTCCACTGTTCAAAATCTTATCCACATCGATTTTACATTGCACTTGAAATCTTTTTGTTGTAATATATAAGGGAGTGAATCTATTTATTTCACGAGATCGCAGCGAAAATCCGGCCCGTTTTTTTTGTGTCGGGTGTTTTTTGCTGTGCTTTTCAGTCATGTCCTGATCAGACGTCTCTGACAGGCGGACAGTACTAAAACAATAAGATTAGGAGTCATCAAAATGGACATCGTAACAGAAAAATGGAATGAAATAATTGAAAATTTAAGACTTGAGCATAGTCTTTCCGACGTTTCATTTAAAACATGGATTCTTCCATTAAAAGTCTATGATGTAATTGAAAATACCGTCTATATTCTCGTGACGTTAGATGGGACCGGTGATTATATCGATTACATAGAGAAAAAATACCTCCTTCCATTTAAAGTTTCGATCGCTGAAATTACCGGAATCGAGTATGATGTCAAATTTATTCCGGATAACCCGAGCGAACTGGAAAAGGTAGAAGAAATAGCAAATGCTCACAAGAAAAAAGCAGCGGCACACACAAAGAAAAACGACAATCTTCTTATGATAGAGCGTGCAAACTTAAACCCGCGCTATACATTTGATACCTTTGTCGTCGGCAAAAACAACAATTTCGCCCATGCCGCATCCCTTGCAGTTGCAGAATCACCGGGTGAAGTATACAATCCTTTATTCCTCTACGGAGGTGTAGGACTTGGGAAAACCCATCTGATGCATTCGATTGCTCATTTTATTCTGGAAAAAGATCCGAAGAAAAAGGTTCTCTACGTGACAAGTGAGGCCTTTACCAATGAGCTGATCGAATCCCTCAGAAGCGGTAAAACGGGAAACGAACTTCCGATGACTGCTTTTCGTGATAAATACAGAAATGTCGATGTGCTCCTGATTGACGATATCCAGTTTATTATAGGAAAGGAGAGTACCCAGGAAGAGTTTTTCCACACATTCAATCACCTGCATGTGGCCGGAAAACAGATCATCATTTCCTCGGACAAACCTCCTAAGGATATCGAAACACTGGAGGCACGGCTTCGTACCCGGTTTGAGTGGGGACTCATCGCTGATATTTCGGCTCCGGATTACGAGACCCGAATGGCAATTCTGAAGAAAAAAATCGAATCCGATCAGCTGGAACGCTACCATATTCCGGAAGATGTTCTGCAGTTTATTGCGACTAACATCAAATCCAACATCCGGGAGCTGGAAGGTTCTCTTAACAAACTGATCGCACTGTATAAATTAAAGAACGAAGAGATCAATATTTCACTTGCAGCCGAGGCTTTAAAAGATCTGATCTCGCCGGATGAAAACCGGAAGATCACGCCGGAACTGATCATCGAAACAGTTTCCGAACATTTCGGGATCTCTGTAGCGGACTTAAAGAGCGCAAGCCGCGATGCAAAGACAACAAGCGCACGCCATATTGCCATGTATCTTTGCCGTTCCATGACAGACACCCCTCTGAAAATGATCGGATCCTTACTTGGCGGAAGAGACCACTCGACTGTGAAACATGGTGTGGATAAAGTGTCGAAAGATATGGAAAACAATGATTCTCTGAAAAATACAATCAGTATCATTCAAAAGAAAATCAGTCCGCTTTGATGATTTTCCTGCATTCATCCTCATGAAATCCAAGCCCGTTCAACGAAGATTTCCATCCCGGAATCCACGAACTGGCGCGGGTTTGCACAGGTTATGCACATATCCACACATCCTAAGGCGGCGAATGCGGATATCTTATATATAAAAATTTATCTGGCTCAGCGAAAGGAGTTATACACATGAAAATTATCTGCACAAAATCCAATCTGGCAAAAGGTGTGGGAATCGTCTCCAAAGCAGTTCCTTCTAAAACAACAATGCCGATTCTGGAATGTATTTTGATTGATGCGACAAACGATATAATCAAACTGACAGCAAATGATATGGAACTTGGAATCGAAACAATTATCGAAGGTGAAATTGTACAGCCTGGTATGATTGCTCTGGATGCAAAAATCTTTTCTGAAATTGTCAGAAAGCTCCCGGATAGTGAAATCGTTATCACAACGGATGAAAATGAACAAACATTAATTACCTGTGAGAAAGCGAAATTTCAGATTGCCGGAAAATCCGGAAGTGATTTCGCCTACCTTCCATATATTGAAAAGAACGAATCCATTCTGGTATCACAATATACATTAAAAGAAGTGATCCGCCAGACAATCTTTTCTATTGCTGATACAGAGAGCAACAAGCTGATGACCGGTGAGCTGTTTGAAGTAGAAGATAACATTCTGAAAGTAGTTTCACTGGACGGTCACAGAATCTCCATCCGGAAGATTGAGCTGAAAGACAACTATGACCATAAAAAAGTTGTCGTTCCAGGAAAGACACTCACAGAAATCAGCAAGATTTTATCCGGCGATGCCGAGAGCGAAGTACAGATTTACTTTGCAGAAAATCATATTGTATTTGAATTTGATCAGACTGTTGTCGTATCCCGTCTGATCGAGGGAGAGTATTTCCGCATTGAGCAGATGCTCTCAAGCGATTATGAGACGAAGGTACACATTAATAAAAAAGAACTGTTAAACTGTATTGACCGTGCAACGCTTCTTGTAAAAGAAGGAGACAAGCGTCCGATCATCATTCAGATCGGCGACGAAACAATGGAGCTGAAGATTCAGTCACAGCTTGGATCCATGGATGAGGAGATTTTTATCACAAAAGAAGGAAAGGATCTTCTGATCGGATTCAATCCGAAATTCCTGATCGATGCCCTGAGAGTGATCGATGACGAGGATGTCGCGCTCTACTTTATGAATGCGAAGGCTCCATGCTTTATCAAGGATGAGAAGGAAAGTTATGTATATCTGATCCTTCCGGTCAACTTTAACGCAATCTAAAGGAAAGAGGTTACCAGATGGAGACAATTACACTTCGGGATGAATTTATCAAACTTGGACAGGCGCTGAAAGCCGCCGGACTTTGTGAATCCGGGGTAGAGGCGAAAGAAGTCATCCAGGACGGCCTTGTGAAGGTCAATGGAAGTGTCGACACAAGACGCGGAAGAAAGCTGTATGACGGGGACGTCGTATCCTTCGACGGACAGGAAATCAAAATACAGAAATAGCGGACAGGTGCGGCATGATCATCCAGTCATTGAAATTAAAAAATTTTAGAAATTATGAACTTTTAAATCTTGAATTTCATCCTGTCACAAATATTTTTCACGGGGATAATGCCCAGGGAAAGACGAATATTCTTGAGGCGGTCTACCTTGCGGGCACGACGAAGTCGCACCGCGGAACAAAGGACAGGGATATGATTTCGTTTGGAAAAGAGGAATCCCATATTGAGGTCGAGGTTCTGAAAAATGGGGTTCCTTTTCGAATCGATATCCATCTGAAAAAAAACAGCCCGAAGGGGGCGGCCATCAACCGGATGCCGGTGAAACGTGCAAGCGAACTGTTCGGGATCATTAATCTGGTGTTTTTTTCACCGGAGGATCTGAATATTATCAAGGATGGTCCGGCTCAGAGGAGACGGTTCATGGATCTGGAGCTCTCCCAGCTCGATAAGATCTATCTGAACAACCTGGCGGACTATAACCGGGTGGTCAACCAGAGGAACCGACTGTTAAAAGAGATGGCATTTCAGGATAATTTAAGAGATACGCTGGACATCTGGGATCTGCAGCTCATCCGGTACGGGGAGCTGGTCATGGAAGGAAGGCGGAAGTTTATCCGGGAGATCAATGAGATCGTCGGAGAGATACATGAAAAGCTGACCGGGGGAAAGGAACGGCTTGTCATGGAGTACGAACCGTCCACAGGGGAGATGTCCCTTGAGGAGGCGGTGAAAAAGAACCGGGAGCGGGATATCCGGATGAAGAGTACCTCTGCGGGTCCACACCGGGATGATATCTGCTTTCGGATCCATGATATGGACATCCGGAAGTTCGGTTCTCAGGGACAGCAGCGTACAGCGGCACTTTCCCTGAAGCTTGCGGAGATTGAGATCGTAAAGCGGGTGATTCATGACACGCCGGTTTTACTTTTGGATGATGTGTTGTCTGAACTTGATAAACACAGGCAAAACTATTTATTAGACAGCATACACGATATTCAGACTCTGATCACCTGTACCGGTGTGGAAGAGTTCGTGAATCATCGTTTTTCAATCAATAAAGTGTTCCTTGTCCAGAATGGACATGTAACAAATGAAAATTAATAGGAGGATCAGTATGAGCGCAGAATATGGTGGAGATCAAATCCAGATCTTGGAAGGGTTGGAGGCGGTCCGCAAAAGACCAGGAATGTATATCGGCAGCACTTCTGCAAGAGGACTTCACCACCTTGTGTACGAAATCGTGGACAATGCGGTGGATGAGGCGCTTGCGGGATTTTGTGATACGATCGAAGTGACGGTCAACGCGGATAATTCCGTGACAGTCATTGACAACGGAAGAGGCATTCCAACCGGCATCAACCATAAATCCGGGCTTCCTGCCGTGGAAGTCGTATTTACGGTACTTCATGCCGGCGGAAAATTCGGAGGCGGAGGATACAAGGTATCCGGCGGTCTTCACGGAGTAGGGGCATCCGTTGTCAATGCGCTTTCAGACTGGCTTGTAGTAGAAGTATGGAGAGACGGCAAAATTCATGAACAGCGTTATGAGAGAGGCAAGGTCGTCACTCCGCTGACTGTAATCGGGGAATGTGACCCTGATAAAACCGGAACGAAAGTCACTTTCCTTCCGGACGAGACGATTTTTGAGGAGACAGTGTTTGATTACGGAGTGTTAAGACAGCGTCTCCGTGAAATGGCATTCCTTACAAAAAATCTGAAGATCACATTAAAAGACGACAGAGAGGAAAAACGGGAGGAGTCCTTCCACTATGAAGGAGGAATCCGCGAATTTGTAAGCTATTTAAACCGAAGCGTGCAGCCTCTTTATGAGCAGATTATCTACTGTGAGGGCACAAGAGATGATGTGTATGTGGAGGTTGCAATGCAGCATAACGATTCCTACACAGAGAGTACATACGGGTTTGTCAATAATATTACAACACCGGAAGGTGGTACTCATATTGTGGGATTCCGTAATGCTCTGACAAAGACGTTCAACGCTTATGCAAAGAAGAATAAACTGATCAAGGAAAATGAGCAGAGCTTGAGCGGTGAAGATATCAGGGAAGGACTGACTGCCATTGTCAGTGTTAAACTTCCGGAGCCTCAGTTTGAGGGACAGACAAAGCAGAAGCTTGGAAACAGCGAGGCAAGAGGAGCGGTCGACAGTATCGTAAGCTCCCAGCTTGAGATTTTCCTGGAGCAGAATCCGGCTGTGGCAAAGACAATTATTGAGAAGTCTGTGATGGCACAAAGAGCGAGAGAGGCAGCGAGAAAAGCGCGTGATCTGACAAGAAGAAAGTCGGCGCTGGAAGGCATGTCTCTGCCTGGAAAGCTTGCGGACTGTTCCGACAAGGATCCGAAAAACTGTGAAATCTACATTGTAGAGGGAGACTCCGCCGGCGGTTCCGCAAAGACGGCGAGAGACCGTACGACCCAGGCGATTCTGCCGCTTCGTGGTAAGATTCTGAATGTGGAGAAGGCACGACTGGACAAGATTTACGCAAACGCGGAGATCAAGGCTATGATTACAGCTTTCGGAACCGGAATCCATGAAGATTTTGATATCAGCAAGCTACGGTATGACAAGATTATCATCATGACCGATGCGGATGTGGACGGGGCACATATCAGTACCCTGCTTCTGACATTCCTTTACCGGTTTATGCCGGATCTGATCAAAGAAGGACATGTATACCTTGCAAAACCGCCGCTTTACAAACTTGAGAAAAATAAAAAAGTCTGGTATGCGTACAGCGATGAGGAGCTTGCATCCATTCTCGCGGAAGTGGGACGTGACCAGAATAACAAGATCCAGAGATACAAAGGACTTGGTGAGATGGATTCAGATCAGCTCTGGGAGACGACGATGGATCCGGAACAGAGAATTCTGATCCGTGTGACGATGGATGAAGAGACATCCTCGGAACTGGATCTGACATTTACGACTCTGATGGGAGACAAGGTCGAACCGAGACGTGAGTTCATCGAGGAAAATGCGAAATACGTGAAGAATCTGGATGTATAAGGGAAGGGAGATAAGCAATGGAAGATACTATCTTTGATAAGATCGAGGAAATCGATCTTGAGAAAAAAATGAAAGAGTCGTATATCAACTATGCCATGAGCGTTATCGCTTCCCGTGCGCTTCCGGATGTAAGGGACGGTCTGAAGCCGGTACAGAGAAGAATCCTGTATTCGATGATCGAGCTGAACAACGGTCCGGACAAGCCGCACCGTAAATGTGCGCGTATCGTCGGTGATACGATGGGTAAATATCATCCGCACGGTGACAGTTCCATCTATGGAGCCCTGGTTAATATGGCACAGGACTGGTCCACACGTTATCCGCTTGTAGACGGCCATGGAAACTTCGGATCCGTGGACGGGGACGGCGCGGCAGCCATGCGTTATACAGAGGCAAGACTCAGTAAAATTTCCATGGAACTGACTGCGGATATCAATAAAAATACCGTAGACTTTGAGCCGAACTTTGACGAGACGGAAAAGGAACCGGTTGTACTTCCGGCGAGATTTCCGAATCTTCTCGTAAACGGAACCTCCGGTATCGCGGTCGGAATGGCGACAAATATTCCGCCGCACAACTTAAAAGAAGTCATTGGTGCGGTAGTCAGGATCATCGATGACCAGATGGAGAATAAAGAAACGACCATCGAAGACATTATGAAGATTGTAAAAGGACCGGACTTCCCGACCGGAGCGACGATCCTCGGAACAAGAGGAATCAACGAGGCGTACCGCACCGGAAGAGGAAAGATTGTTGTCCGGGCCGTAACTAATATTGAGGCCATGGCAAACGGCAAGAGCCGGATCATTGTGACAGAGCTCCCGTACATGGTCAATAAAGCAAGACTCATTGCAAAGATTGCGGATCTGGTGAAAGAAAAGAGAATCGACGGTATCGTCGATTTAAGCGACCAGTCCAGCCGGGAAGGTATGAGAATCTGTATTGAGCTGAGACGTGACGCCAACGCAAACGTCATCTTAAACCAGCTCTACAAGCACACCCAGCTCCAGGATACGTTTGGAGTCATCATGCTGGCACTCGTGAACGGGGAGCCGAAGATCATGAATCTTCTGGATATGCTCGGACATTACCTGAAACATCAGGAAGAAGTCATTACGAGAAGAACCCAGTATGAGTTAAACAAGGCAGAAGAGCGTGCCCATATTTTACAGGGACTGCTCATTGCCCTTGACAATATTGACGAAGTCATCAAGATTATCCGTGGTTCCCAGACCGTACAGCTTGCAAAGACGGAATTGATGGAACGCTTCCAGCTCTCCGACGCACAGGCACAGGCAATCGTAGACATGCGTCTGCGTGCTCTAACCGGACTGGAAAGAGAGAAGCTGGAAAAAGAATTTGAAGAACTGATGAAACGGATTGGGGAGTTGAAAGCAATTTTGGCAGACAGAAACCTGCTTCTTGGAGTCATCAAAGAAGAGATCCTTGCGATCAGCGAAAAATACGGAGACGAGAGACGGACACAGATTGGATTCGATGTGTACGACATCTCTACAGAAGATCTCATTCCGAGGGAGGACGTTGTGATCACCATGACAAAGCTGGGCTATATCAAGCGGATGACAACGGACAACTTCAAGAGCCAGAACCGAGGAGGACGCGGCATCAAAGGAATGCAGACACTGGATGAGGACTACGTGGAAGAGCTCTTTATGTGCTCAACCCATCACTATATTATGTTCTTCACCAATACGGGAAGGGTCTACCGTCTGAAAGGATATGAAATTCCGGAGGCGGGAAGGACCGCAAGAGGAACGGCGATCATCAATCTGCTTCAGCTTCAGCCGGAGGAGAAGATCACCGCAGTCATCCCGATCAAGGAGTATGAAGAAGGACAGTATCTGTTCATGGCAACCAAGAAAGGTCTTGTCAAGAAGACTCCGATCATGGACTACGCAAATGTCAGAAAGACAGGGCTGGCAGCCATCACACTCAGAGAGGACGACGAACTGATCGAGGTTAAGACGACAGACGATACGAAGGACATTCTGCTTGTAACAAAATACGGACAGTGTATTCGTTTCCACGAAACAGATGTCCGGCCGACAGGAAGAACATCCATGGGAGTACGTGGAATGAATCTTGGTGATCAGGATGAAGTTATCGGAATGCAGCTTGATATCCAGGGAGAATATCTCCTGATTGTATCGGAAAAAGGTATGGGAAAACTGACCGCTATGGAAGAATTCACACCACAGAACCGAGGCGGAAAAGGAATCAAATGCTACAAGATCATTGAAAAGACAGGAAATGTCGTAGGTGTGAAAGCCGTCGATGAGGAGGATGAGATCATGATTATCAATACCGAAGGCATTATCATCCGGACCGAGTGCTCCGGCATCTCAAAACTGGGACGGATTACATCCGGCGTCAAACTCATCAACCTGGACGATAACGTCAGCGTGGCAAGCATCGCAAAAGTCAGAAAGACGGAAGACGATGGGGACGAAGAGGAAGAAAGCCAGGAAGAGAACGAAGAAGTGACAGAAGAATAAAGAAGTGACCGCGCACCTGTTTTGTGCACGGTTACATAGAAAACAGGAAGATGTTCTCAGATCGAGAATGTCTTCCTGTTTTTTTATCTGCTATAAAGCCGGTTTTTGTAAATGAAATACAGTACAGCTCCAACAACCGCCGTCACAAGCTCGGTAGCCGGGAAGGACATCCAGACACCTGTCATGTCCCAGAGGTTTGCAAAGAGAAAGGCAATCGGGATAATCAGGATCAGTCCCCGAAGGAGAGAGATGATCTGTGCCGGAAGTGCCTTCTCGACGGACGTAAAGTACATCGAAAGGATGATATTGAATCCCGCAAACACAAGGGAGGTAAAATATAACTTCAGTCCGGTTACCGCAATCTCCTGCAGTTTTGCATTGTGTTCACTGTTAAAAGCAGATGCGATCGGATCCGCAAATACAAAGAGAATCAGGTACATCACTGCGGACAGGATTACCATGGAAATCATGGCGTATCGCAGAAACTGACGGATGCCGTCTGTCTTTTTCCGGCCGTAGGAATGGCTGACAAGCGGCTGGATTCCCTGGGCGATTCCGGTATAGAAAGAAAGAACCACGAGGGAAATATTGGCGATGACTCCGTAGGCAGCCACTCCGGTATTGCCTTCCAGGTCCAGAATCAGCATGTTAAATACAATCATGACAATCGCAGCGCTGATCTGGGACAGCAGGGAAGGAAATCCGAGGGAAATGTTGGTACGGATGGAATCTGCATCCGGAACCAGTTTCCGGAAATGGAATCCTCTTTTCTTTCCAAGCCAGTGCGGGGACATGATAGTGAGTCCGACAACCGGAGAAAATCCGGTGGCAAGAACCGCACCAAGCATTCCCATATTGCAAGGGAAGATAAAAATATAGTCAAATACGACATTGAACAGACTTCCGCATACGGTTGCAATCATGGAAAGTCTTGGATTGCCGTCGTTTCTTACGAAACAGAGAATGATATCATTAAAAATAAAGGCCGGTGAAAACAGCATCATCACACGTAGATACGTATTTGTCATTTCGAAGGTATTCTGATTGGCACCAAGGAGTCTTGCCAGGGAACCGGAGAAAAACAGCCCTCCGAGCATAAAAATTATTGAGAAAAAGATCCCCAGATATACGGTATTCGTAAAAATCGTATCGGCACCCTTCTGATTATTCTGGCTTTTCAGAATGGAAAAACGGGTAGCGCCTCCCATTCCGAGCATCAGTCCGGTTCCATGAATAAAATCATAGGTCGGAATGGCAAGATTCAGGGCTGCAAGACCATTTGTCCCCAGTCCCTGGGCCACAAAAAAGGTATCAGCAAGAATATAGCAGGAAATGGCAATCATACCCATAATGCTGAAAAAGGAATACCTGATAAAATCCTGAAATGGTGTATTTTTCGTCATAAAACCCTCCTGTTATTTCGGACTTCCACGCCGGAAAAGACAAAAAGAAAAGCGCTGACATTTTGTATCTTCAAAGGCCTACGATACAAAATCCAACGCTTGATTACCCGGCGGTAAGTCTTTATTTTATTTCTCGAATCAGAATATCAGAATGCCAGGAAAGAGTCAAGGAAAAATTCAGATGAGTTGACTTTTTTCTGCCTATCCTGTTTAATGAAAAACAGGAAGAAGATGATGAAAGGAGAGACCGGTATGCAGACGACAAAAATTCTGCTGGTGGAGGACGACCGGCTGATTATAGAAAATCTGACAGAATTTTTAAAGGGGGAAGGCTTTGAAGTACAGTACGCCGAAGGGCAGGAAAAAGCGATGAGACTTCTGGAAGAGCAGGAATTTGACCTGATCCTTCTGGATGTTACGCTGGCACAGGGAAACGGTTACAGTGCCTGTACACAGATCAAGTCCAGATATGAGATTCCGATTATTTTTCTGACGGCGCTGGACGATGAATTTTCCGTGGTGACCGGACTGGAGATGGGAGCGGATGATTATATCAGCAAGCCGTTCCGGCCAAGGGAGCTTGTATCCAGAATGCGGACGGTACTCAGAAGAACGGGCCGGAACCAGAAGATGCTTTCCTGTCAGGATATCTGTGTGGATCCGGTCAAGGGAATTACGACAAAAAAGGGAGAGGAAGTATTTCTCTCGGCGCTGGAATACAGGCTGCTGCTTGTCTTTTTCCAGCATCGGGGCATGGTGATGTCAAGATCCATGCTTCTGGAGGAAATCTGGGATATTGCAGGAGAGTATGTCAATGACAATACGCTGACAGTCTATATTAAAAGACTGAGAGAAAAGATCGAGGACAATCCACAGGAGCCGAAGATCATCAAAACGGTTCGGGGACTTGGATATAAGATGGAGGGATAAGGATGAAACTGTTTCGGAACCGGGAGATTGGAAGCTATATGGCCGCTTTCCTGCTTACTACAGCTGCAGTCTGCATCTGTTTTCTTTTAACAGGAGGAAATGCGGTCTTTTATCTGATGGCGGAAGGTCTGATCCTTCTTGGGATTTTTCTCATCTGCCTGAGAAGGCGGTATGAGGATATGGAAAAACTGACCCAGAAGGTCGACCGGATTCTTCATGGGGAGGATCAGCTGGAGCTTGGTGAATATAAGGAAGGGGATCTCGAAATTCTAAAAGACGAGATATATAAGATGACTGTGCGGTTAAGAGAGCAGAACGAGCAGCTGGAACGGGAAAAGAGTTATCTTGCCAATGCGCTTGCTGATATTTCCCATCAGATCCGCACGCCCCTTACTTCTTTAAATCTTATGGTAGAACGGCTCAGAAGACCGGATATGGAAGAAGGACAGAAACGAAAAATCTACCGGGAAATGACAGGGATGCTTCAGAGGATGGAGTGGCTGATCCTGGCTCTTCTGAAAATTTCCAAACTGGATGCAGGGGCGGTTACATTGGAAAAACAGAAAATTATGGTAAGACCGTTTTTGAGAGAAGTCTTAAGTGTTCTTGAAATTCCGATGGAGCTTAGGGAGCAGCAGGTCATTTTGAACGGAAATGAGGATGCTTCTTTTTATGGAGATGAATCCTGGACTATGGAGGCAGTCGAAAACGTACTGAAAAACTGTATGGAACACACCCCTTACGGCGGAACAATCCGGATTTCCTGGGAGGAGAATCCTCTCTACACGGAGATTTCAGTGACAGATTCCGGAAAGGGGATCGATGAAAAAGATCTGCCGCATATTTTTGAACGGTTTTATAAAGGCAGAATGTCGGAACAGCAGAATTTTGGCATTGGACTTGCGCTTTCACGCAGCATCCTTTCCCACGAGAAGGCGGTGATTACAGCAAAAAACGCAAAAGAAGGAGGGGCGAAATTTCAGATGCGTTTTTATGAAAACCGTTAAAAAACGGAAAGTGACAGAATTGTTATGAAAAAGTCATCCGGGTGTCATGCGGGCCGGGTATACTCATTTTCAGAAAGCAGGAGGAGGAAAAGTATGGAAATTCTAAAAATAGAAAATCTGACGAAAGTTTACGGAAAAGGAGAAAATGAGGTACACGCTCTCAACGGAGTTTCTTTTTCAGTGGAGAAAGGGGAATTTGTCTCCATTATCGGATCATCAGGATCCGGAAAATCCACACTTCTTCATCTGATCGGAGGAGTGGACCGGCCGACATCCGGAAAAGTATATGTGGACGGAAAAGACGTCTATGCACAGAAAGAGGAGGCGCTTGCTATCTTCAGAAGGAGACAGGTGGGGCTGATCTATCAGTTTTACAACCTGATTCCGGCCCTCAATGTAGAGGAAAACATGACGCTTCCGGTGCTGATGGACGGAAGAAAGGTTAATCAGAAGAGGTTTGACGAGCTGATCGAAGTACTGAACATGAAAGACCGGATTCACCATCTGCCAAACGAACTTTCCGGAGGGCAGCAGCAGAGGGTATCCATCGGAAGAGCATTGTTAAATGCCCCGGCTATTCTGCTGGCGGATGAGCCGACCGGAAATCTGGATTCGGAAAACAGTAAGGAGATCATGAATCTTCTGCGGTATTCCAACCGGGCATACGATCAGACGATGCTTGTAATCACCCACGATGAAAATATCGCCCTTCAGGCGGACCGGATTATCACCCTGGAAGACGGGCGGATTGTAAGAGATGAGGTGGTCCGCTCATGAATATCTTTGCAACCATTACAAACAGAACAATGAAACAGAACAAGGCAAGAACGATCGTGACGATCATCGGCGTCATTCTTGCCACCGCAATGATATCGGCGGTCATCACTCTGGGAATCAGTTTGCAGAGATATATGTATGATTATGCGGTAGAAACTGACGGAAACTGGCATGTTGCGGCAAAAGGGCTTTCCGAAGAGCAGGTCAAAGAATTTCAGGAAAATGAGGAAGTGAAAGATTCTTCCGTAATTTCCGAGATCGGATATGCCAAGATCGGTGAAAATGATGAGGATCTTTTCGGACAATATCTGTATCTGCAGAGTATTGATGAAAAAGCGGCTGAAATGCTTTCTGTCAAACTGACCCAGGGAAGGCTTCCGGAAAATGAAAATGAGATCATCATTCAGGGAGGACTTCAGCAAAACGATAATGAAATCCGGGTCGGAGATACGATTTCATTCCCGGTGGGAGACAGAAAAGATGCAGAGGGAAACAGCCTTTCTTTCAATGCCTATGTCCAGGTTGATGAGGAAGGGAATCTGGCGGAGACTTTCCAGGAACGGGAGCAGAGGCAGTTTGAAGTAGTTGGATTTCTGGAACACTGGGGAGACACCCAGGTAGCAGGCGCAGGTCTGGATGCTTTTATAGGAAAAGGAGAGGAATCCCAGTCCGTCAACCAGATCTATATGGAACTGAAAAATCCTTCGGACGCATTTGATTTTATGGAAAAATATGAGGATGAGTTTTCCATGCAGGGAAATACCAGTGTCCTGAGATGGATGGGCGTTTCCGGAAACGCTTCCTTTGAAGGAATGTTGAATGGAATGTTGACAATACTGATTGTGATCATTGGAGTAGGAGCCGTTTCCCTTATCTACAATGCGTTTTCTATTTCGCTTAGAGAACGGACGACGCAGTTTGGCCTGTTATCCTCCATTGGAGCAACGAAGCGTCAGCTGCGAAGATCCATGTGGCAGGAGGCCTGGATTGTGGGAGTAATCGGAATTCCGATCGGTATTCTCTGTGGAATTGGAGGAATCGGAGTTACGTTGTATTTTATCGGAGATTCCATGGCTCAATTTATCCATGGTACGCAGAGCGGAAAGATGACATTGCAGACATCGCCGGGAGCCATTTTGTTATCGGCTCTGATAGCGTTTTTGATCATCTGCATTTCCGTCTGGATTCCTGCGGCAAGAATTAAAAAGATCACGCCGCTGGAGGCAATCCGGGCAAATAAGGATGTCCGCATCCGTGCAAAAGAAGTGAAAAGTCCGAAAATCATCCAGAAGCTGTTTGGACTGGAAGGAATGCTGGCAGATAAAAACTACAAGAGGGATCGGAAGAAATACCGTGCAACTGTATTTTCTCTGACCATTAGCATTGTGCTCTTTACGTCGGCAACCCTGTTCTCGAATTATATGGACATGACAGGAAGTTTTATGCTGGAAGCACCGGAATATGAACTTCAGTTTGTGCTGGTTGATTCCAAAGAAGATGACATAGAAGGAAAAGATAATGAACGGGAAGACCTGCTTCAGATGTTTGAGCAGGGCGAGGATGTGGATGAAGTAGAACTTCATGGAGAAATGAGCATGCCGGCCGGGATTGCGAAAGAGGATCTCGCTGATGAGGCTACGAACTATATATGGGGATATGGACTTCAGGAATTTTATACAATTACCGAGGAAGCAGCATCACCATTCAATGAGAAAAATTATTACGCATATTTTGAGGTGATCGGACTTTCAGATGAAGCGTTTGAGGAGTATGCTTCTTCTCAGGGAGTGAATCCGGCTCCGTATATGCAGAAAGGGAACAGAGAAGTCCTCTTTTATGATAACTATCAGTTCTATAATGGAGACAGCGGGCGATATGAGAATGTCCGTACGATAGACCAGGAGGGGATCAACATCCAGATCCTTCCGGAAAATCCATCCTATGATGAGGAATATCAGGATCCAAATACAATTATGAACGGAGCAGAAAGCCTTGTATTGGGACAGCGCGTAGATCAGATGCCGGAAGGGATTGAAAATTCAAATTCCATCTGTACGATTGTGATTCCAGAGAGTCGTGGAGAAGAGCTCATTGGAACGAACAGTTATAACCGTTCTGGATTCATCTGGTGCTATCAGATTCAGTCTTCCAATTATCAGAACTCTTATGAAGATCTGACTCAGAAAATGGAAGAGAGAGGGATCGATAAAGATGCGCTCAGAAATATTGCACAGCAGTATGAACAGGACAGAGGAATTCAGATCGCGATCCGTATTCTTTCATTTGGATTTATTACACTGATCTCCCTGATTGCGGCAGTCAATGTGTTTAATACGATCTCCACCAATATCATGCTGAGAAAACGGGAATTCGCCATGCTCAAGTCCATGGGAATGAATATGAAAAGCATGAAGAAGATGATGAATTACGAGTGCCTGATCTACGGATTCCGTTCGATCTTCTACGGAGTAATCCTGTCTCTGCTGATCAGTTTTGCCATGTTTATGGTTCTGAGCCAGGGAGCGGCTGTAGATTTCCGGCAGCCTTGGGAAGGAATTCTCATTTCTGTGATCTGGGTATTTGCTGTTGTATTTATCACGATGCTCTATTCCATGAGTAAGATCAAAAAACAGAATATTATTGATGAATTAAAGAAAGATTCATAAGAAAGAACAGCAGGAATCGCACTTAGGATTCCTGCTGTTCGTCATGTTTCAGCTCTCTTAAAATAATCTCCGCAGTCTTTTTTGTAGTAGAAGTGACAATGTCCGTACACATGGCTTTTCGTTCCGGGGCGTCCCTGTCGTAGTCTTTGATCAATACTCCGCAGCAAGGCGAATGGAAGGATTCCGTAAAGAAATCATGGAGTTCCTTCGTCAGTGCGAAGCAACGCTGATTTCTCGGATCTCCCGGCGTCCTCCGGCCAAAGAAGTAGCCGATGCACATCGCACCTCCTGCCAGAGCTCCGCAGATGCAGCCGCCTCCGCCCAGACCCCACGGAAATCCGCTGCTCATGGCAATGGCGTCATCAGAAAGATCAATTTCAAAATTTTTACGGATTGCATAGATGACAGATTCCGAACAGGCAAATCCCTGATGGAAGATGTCATCTGCGTCCTGAGCAAGCTGCTCCATATCGATGTTTGTATTCATATACATTCCTCTTTTCTCTTCTCTCTTTATATCCCATTATATAATTCCGAAAGAAAAAAGTAAAATGCAGCACATCAGGATTTTTCTATATTTTGTTTACAGTTCTTGCTAGAAATTCATTCTCTCTGTAAACTCAGTTATTGTTTCCATGATAGCAGGATATGTAATCTCTCTTGCATATAAATTTTGTGTTTGATACCTTTTCCATAAACCCTGCAGAACAGTTGATTCTCTCAACGCTGGCAGAATACGTGCCGTGTCCTGCAGAACGGATAAGGAATCTCTTTTCTTCGCTGTGGAAAGAACTGCCTGTTTTAAAAGGTACCAGTCTGCATTTTCCTGATATAGTCGATACAAAAGGTGTAAATCATAAAAATCTCTTGCACGCGTATTTCCGATATTTCTTCGGATAATCGTTTCGTATTTTTCCGCCAGTCGCTTGGATCGAAGCACGGAAATTTTCGTATTCGTCATCTTCACGGATAGGTGTTAGGTATAAAAGCTGAAATTCGATTCCATCATTCACTGGCTGATTCAGAATTTCGGTGATCGCTTTCCGTATGCTCTTTTCATCCATTGGAAATCCTTTTACAGTTGTGTCCATATCCATTGTAGTCCGTTCAGTTATTCCAAGGATGGCGGAAATTAAAAGACCGCCTTTTAAAATAAACTTGTCCTTGTATGAAGAAACGGAAAGACGTTCAATGATACGTTCAAACATGAAAATCTGGAGGACTTCCTGTGCATGGATTCCTTTCTTTTTTGCCAGGCTGCGGATGGATCCTTTTAATTGTTCTGGTGTTTTCATCATAATATCTCCATATACTCTTGCACTTTTTCCTCAATGTGAAATTTCTTGGCATATTCCATCAAGCGAATATTATCACGCTCTTTGGAAGAAAAATATCCTTTCACCGCCTGAATAAAAACCTGTGGATCAGTCTGCTTGCGGCTTCGTATCATATCACAGATACACCGTTCTCTATCATAGACCGTGATTTTCCCGCCCTGCGGTGAGATCATCTTTATCATTCCAAGGTCCCATAAGGACGGTTTGATTCTGTGGAACTCTACATGAAATAATTCTTCTTTTAGATAAAATACATTGTAGGTCTTCGGCACTGTCATGGAAATCATCTGTGGAAACCGATCTGACAGGCCATGAAAATACAATGCTGTTCCATAAGAGAAAACGCCTTTTTTACATCTGCTCTGCAACAATACAAATTCATCATTGATACTGTCAGCAAAGGAATAGATTCCCCGACTTTCCCGAATCAGGCTGCCTTCTTCCAAATATTTTTTGAGATATTCCCGGCGAATTCCTGCGTTGGTTACGTCTTTGGTATAGAGATAACCATTTTCCCTGACAAGTTTTTTTAAAGAATCTAAATCAATCATAACATCACCCTTTTCGGCTTAACTTGACACCATTATATCATATAGTATCAAGTTTGTACATATTTTTTAGAAGTTCAATTTCCGTATCAGGTTGAATGTAGTGAATGAAGAAATTCTTAATTTTATCGAAAAACGATAAATCTATATTGAAAAACAATAAGCACCGTGCTATGGTATAGAAAAGTCAAAGAGCAGCAAGGAGGATGCAAAACAATGATGGGAAAAAGATCTGAGAGAAGACTGATACAGGGAACAAAATGGATTCTGGATTTTATGTTTGTTTCCGGGGTGATTGTACTTTTGATGTCCCCGTTTCTTTTACGGTACGCGGGAGATCATTTTGCGGGAGTCATCCGGGAACACTATATCCTGTATGTGGCGGTTTATCTGATTTCCGGTGTGATGGGACTTGCGATTGTATTCTGCCTCAGGAAGATGATGAAGACTGTCATAAGTCAGGACTGTTTTGTAGATGAAAACGTGAGAGAACTCAAGATCATGGGCACGGCAAGTTTTGTGATTGCGGCAGCGTTTCTTGTGAAAACCATATTTGCGGGAACCGTGGCAGGCGTGGTGATTATTGTTGTATTTTTTATTGCGGCGTTGTTCAGCTTCGTGCTGGCGGGTGTCTTTTCAGAAGCGGTCCGCTATAAAAAAGAAAATGATCTGACAATTTAGGAGGGTTCTGAAGATGGCAATACGTATGAATCTGGACGTCATGATGGCAAAAAGAAAGATCGGGCTGACGGAATTGTCGAAGGAAGTCGATATCACGATGGCCAATCTGTCAATCCTGAAAAACAATAAGGCAAAGGCCGTACGGTTTACGACGTTGGAAGCACTTTGCAAGGCGCTCCACTGTCAGCCGGGAGATCTGATCGAATATGTAGAAGAAGAGGAGGAAAAGGATGGAGAAGAGCAGATATGAAGTAATCATGGAACAAAAGACGGGAAAACTGCTTGCGGGCAGTCTGATCTACGGGATCTTGTTTGCGGTTCTTCTGTACCGGAATATGAGCGGAATCGGGATTCCGGTCCTGATGCTGGTAACCTGCCTGTTTCTTGCGGGATTTTTCCGGATGTTTGAAATGAAACTGAAAAAAGAGACGGTCTATTATATGACCGTGATGGTGCTGCTTGGTGTATCATCGACTTTGACGACATCGGATTTCTTTATTATGTTTAACTGGTTTGGAAGTATCGGATTGTTCTTTCTGATCCTGATCCACCAGTTTTACGAAGACCGGAACTGGAATTTCCTTTCTTATACAGTGGTGTATCTGAGAATGATGTTTGCTCCGCTCGGAAATCTTCTGTCTCCATTCCGGGCACTGATCCGATACCGGAAAAGTAAGGAAGACGGGGAAGAAAAGAAGAAATCAGGTTATATCGGACAGGTGGTGCTCGGAATCATTCTGGCAGGTTTGCTTTTGCTTGTAATTTTTCCGCTCCTTTTTTCAGGAGATATGGTATTTGCGGAATTTATCCGTCTGTTTACTGGAAATTTTAGAGGATTTTCTTTTTCGACAGGCTGGATCACCCTGTTTCTGGCTGGATTTATTCTCTGCTTTGCCGTATGGCAGGCATTTGTCAATTATGATCCGGACTTTGAGACGGAAGAAAAAGAAGAGCGTCCGATTCAGGTTGCAGGGATCACCTGCATATCGATTCTGACGGCAGTTTATCTGATTTTCTGTGCGATTCAGCTCGGATCACTGTTCTTCGGACACGGAATGGGGCTTCCGGATGGATATACTTATGCAGAATACGCAAGAAGCGGATTTTTTGAACTGCTTGGAGTCAGTATCATCAATCTGCTGATTGTTCTTGCGGTCATCCACCTGTTTTACCCAAAACGGCTGATGCAGAGACTCCTTACCGTTTTTTCCGGCTGCACGTATGTGATGATCCTTTCTTCCGGATACCGGATGTGCATGTATATCGAAGCATACAGGTTTACGCTTTCGAGAGTCCTGGTACTGTGGGGATTATGTGTCTTGTCTTTCATTTTGGCAGGTGTTATAGTAAATGTATATAAAAAAGACTTTCCACTGTTTCGTTACAGTGCGGCTGTCTGTGCCGCATTCTATTTGATTTTGTCCCTTTCCAGACCGGATGAGTGGATGGCACGTTATAATCTGGCCTATAAAGAAGAGTGGATCGAATCATACGATGAAATCCGGTATCTGTTTTCCAGAGATCTCCTGCTTGCGGTGGACGCGGAGCAGATCCAGCATCTCAAAGGAGATCCGGGAAATCTGATTCATTACTGTCAGGAAGTCGTAGACATGTACGACAATGAACCGGGATGGACATACAGTATCGGTGAGGCGAGAGCGAAAGAATCAGCGGAGCGTTTTTTGAAAGAATATGGAGACATCACATAAGGAGAAAACACGATGCGTACAGTAAATGTCAGTGAGATCACAGAGAACATCAAAGAAATGTGCATAGAAGCCAACCATTATCTCTCAAAAGATATGGAGGCTGCCTTAAAACACTCTCAGGAGACAGAAGCATCCCCGCTTGGACGGCAGATTCTCGGACAGCTTTCTGAAAATCTTCAGATTGCGGCGGATGAGATGATTCCGATCTGCCAGGATACCGGGATGGCGGTTGTCTTTCTGGAGGTCGGACAGGATGTCCATCTGGAGGGCGGAGCCGTCGAGGAGGCTGTCAATGAAGGTGTGCGTAAAGGCTATACCGAAGGATATCTGAGAAAATCTGTTGTAGGGGATCCGATTGAGCGGATCAATACAGGAGATAATACACCGGCTGTTATTCATTATTCCATTGCCCCTGGAGATACTGTCCGGATTACGGTGGCACCAAAAGGATTCGGAAGTGAAAATATGAGCCGGGTTTTCATGTTAAAGCCGGCAGATGGCATCGAGGGAGTCAAAGACGCAATATTAAAGGCGGTCAGCGAGGCGGGTCCGAATGCCTGTCCGCCGATGGTGGTAGGAGTCGGTATCGGGGGAACTTTTGAAAAATGCGCACTGATGGCAAAGCAGGCATTGACACGTGAGACCGGGGCTCATTCCACGATTCCGTATGTCAGGGAACTGGAAGAGGAAATGCTGGAAAAGATCAACGGACTTGGAATCGGTCCGGGCGGACTTGGAGGCACTACAACAGCTCTGGCAGTTCATATCAATACTTATCCGACACATATTGCAGGACTTCCGGTGGCGGTCAATATATGCTGCCACGTCAACCGGCATATTGTCCGGGAACTGTAGGAAGAACCTCAGCAGAAAGATGGAATACAGAAAGGAAGGATAAGACGATGGAAAAGCAGATCAGCGCACCGATCGATAAAAAGACTGCCGAAGAACTGAGGGCGGGAGATTATGTCTATATTACAGGTACGATTTATACGGCAAGAGATGCCGCGCATAAGCGGATGAAGGAAACTCTGGACAGGGGAGAGTCACTTCCGTTTGATATAAAAGGTCAAATGATTTATTATATGGGGCCGTCTCCGGCAAGAGAAGGACGTCCGATCGGATCAGCAGGACCGACAACGGCAAGCCGTATGGATAAATACACACCGGAACTTTTGGATCTTGGCCTTGGAGCCATGATCGGAAAAGGAAAGAGAAGCAGGGAAGTGCTGGATGCGGTTGTAAGAAACAAGGCAGTCTATTTTGCGGCTGTCGGAGGAGCAGGAGCTCTTTTATCAAAGTGCATCCAGTCATCGGAAGTGATTGCCTATGAGGATCTTGGAACAGAGGCAGTACGCAAACTGTATGTGAAAGATTTCCCGGTTATCGTAGTGGCAGACAGCAAAGGAAATAATCTGTACGAAACAGCAATAGAACAGTACAGGAAAGCATA
This sequence comes from Pseudoflavonifractor sp. BSD2780061688st1 E11, assembly GCF_005844125.1. Taxonomy (NCBI): domain Bacteria; kingdom Bacillati; phylum Bacillota; class Clostridia; order Eubacteriales; family Oscillospiraceae; genus Pseudoflavonifractor; species Pseudoflavonifractor sp. BSD2780061688st1 E11. Next base: position 7,762 of record NZ_SPHM01000019.1, on the reverse strand, counting down.
AGAGGAGAAGAAAAATGAAGCGTATATTAATGATGGTCATCCGGAATCTGATTTTTGTTCCGTACGGATGGATTAAACTGTGCTATTACGCCAGCCACGTAGATAAATATACGGAAGAAGAGCGATACCGCCTTTTAAAGTATATTGACCACAAGGCAAATAAGGGAGGCAGCGTCCATATCGAAGTACACGGACAGGAAAACATCCCGAAAGAAAACGGATTTATGTTTTTCCCAAACCATCAGGGGCTTTACGATGTGCTGGCAGTGCTTGAGGCATGCCCGGTTCCTTTTTCGGTTGTCGCAAAAAAGGAAATTGCCAATATTCCGTTTCTGAAACAGGTCTTTGCCTGCATGAAGGCGTACATGATTGACAGGGAGGATGTCAGGCAGGCCATGCAGGTCATCATCGATGTGACAAATGAAGTGAAAAGTGGAAGAAATTACCTGATTTTTGCGGAGGGAACAAGATCTAAAGAGGGAAATAAACCGGGGACTTTCAAAGGAGGAAGCTTCAAATCGGCAACAAAGGCAAAATGTCCGATCATTCCGGTGGCACTGATTGACGCATTTAAGCCGTTTGATACAAACAGCATCAAACCGGTGACTGTACAGGTTCATTTTTTGAAACCGATGTATTACGAAGAATACAAAGACATGAAAACGACGGAGATTGCAGCAGAGGTAAAAAAAAGGATCGAACAGACAATAGAAGAGAATATCTGATACCATAAGAATTTCGGCAGGATCTCTTGTAAAAGAGACAGCATTATGATAAACTTTTCTTAATTGAAGAACAAATGCTGAGACGGGAGAGCAACAGGACAACAGAGATGTTGTTTTGTTTTGCTCTTCTTTTTTTCTGGAAACAGAGGAGGATAGAGTTTCTGATTCCGGAGAATCAGAATGAAGGAAGTGAGTGGAAGAAAAATGAACCAGAGATTCTATGATATGCTGGAGGAAAATCCGGTGATTGCGGCGGTGAAGGATGAGGAGGGACTGGAGAAATGCTGCGGTCTGGAAGACATCAAGGTTGTCTTCATCCTTTTTGGAGATCTCTGCAGTATTCCGGATCTTGTAGGAAGAATCAAGGAGTCGGGGAAGATGGCAGTTGTCCATGCAGATCTGATTACCGGACTTGGAAGCAGGGAGATTGCGGTGGATTTTATCAAAAAGGCTACGCAGGCGGACGGGATCATTTCTACAAAACCGGCTCTGATCAAACGAGGGAGAGAACTGGGAATGTTCACCGTCATGCGGTATTTCCTGATTGATTCCATGGCGCTGGAAAATGTCAGGACTCTTCCGGGCGGAGTCAGACCGGATGTCATTGAAATCCTGCCCGGACTGATGCCGGATATTATCCGGAACATCTGTCAGGATCTGAAGACCCCGATTATCGCAGGAGGTTTGATTACAGACAGAAAATCCGTTATGGCTGCACTGTCGGCAGGAGCATTGTGTGTTTCTTCCACAAACCAGAATGTCTGGACAATGTAAAATACGGCACAGGAGCCGAAAAAAAGGAGGAACTGAATATGGCTAAATATGTAATGGCGCTGGATGCGGGAACCACAAGCAACAGGTGTATCCTGTTTAATGAGAGGGGAGAAATGTGCAGCGTGGCTCAGCGGGAATTCCGCCAGTATTTTCCAAAGCCGGGCTGGGTGGAGCACGACGCGGATGAGATCTGGGCAAGCCAGCTTGGAGTGGCTGTCGAAGCAATGAATATGATTTCCGCTACAGCAGATGATATTGCGGCAATCGGTATTACCAATCAAAGAGAGACCGCCATTGTCTGGGATAAGAATACGGGGGAACCGGTCTATCATGCAATTGTCTGGCAGTGCCGGAGGACATCTGAATACTGTGATTCTCTTGTGGAAAAAGGACTGACGGAAAAATTCCGGGAGAAAACAGGTCTTGTGATCGATGCTTATTTTTCTGCAACGAAGATCAAGTGGATTCTGGACAATGTGCCGGGAGCAAGAGAAAGAGCTGAGAAAGGCGAGCTTTTGTTTGGAACCGTGGAGACATGGCTGATCTGGAAACTGACAAAAGGTGCTGTGCATGTGACAGATTATTCGAATGCGTCCAGAACCATGCTGTTTAATATCAATACATTGGAATGGGACGATGAGATTCTTCAGGAACTTGATATTCCGAAGGCTATGCTTCCGGAGCCGAAACCGTCCAGCTGCATATACGGGGAGACAGACCCTTCATTTCTGGGCGGAGCGATTCCGATTGCAGGAGCGGCAGGAGATCAGCAGGCCGCTTTGTTTGGACAGACCTGTTTCAAGGCAGGAGAAGCGAAAAATACATATGGAACGGGATGCTTTCTTCTGATGAACACGGGAGAAAAACCTGTTTTTTCTCAAAACGGACTGGTTACCACGATTGCCTGGGGAATGGATGGAAAAGTGAATTATGCTCTTGAAGGCTCCATCTTTGTCGCGGGAGCAGCAGTGCAGTGGCTCAGGGATGAAATGAGACTGATTGATTCGGCGGCAGATTCGGAATATATGGCAAAAAAAGAAAAGGATACGAACGGATGCTATGTTGTTCCGGCATTTACCGGACTTGGAGCACCACATTGGGATCAGTATGCAAGAGGGACGATCGTGGGAATTACCCGGGGAGTCAACAAATATCATATTATCCGGGCTACACTGGAGTCTATCGCATATCAGGTGAACGATGTGCTGGAAGCGATGAAAGCAGACTCGGGAATCCAGCTGGCATCTTTGAAAGTGGATGGCGGGGCAAGTGCAAACAACTTCCTTATGCAGACGCAGTCGGATATCATCAATGCTCCGGTCAACCGTCCAAGATGCGTGGAAACTACGGCAATGGGCGCTGCCTATCTGGCAGGACTTGCAGTAGGATACTGGAAAGATAAAAAGGATGTAAAGAGAAACTGGAAGATCGATCAGATTTTCCTGCCATCCATCGATGAAGAAAAGAGGCAGAAAAAAATCAAAGGATGGAATAAAGCTGTAAAATATGCCTATGGATGGGCAAAAGAAGACTGAGAATGGTGTCAGGAAGAAGGGAGACGAGAAGAGATGTATGATGTGATCATAATCGGAGGGGGCGTATCCGGCGCGGCATCCGCGAGGGAACTTTCCCGATACAAGATCAAAGCCTGTGTCCTGGAAAAAGAGGAGGATGTCTGCTGCGGAACATCAAAAGCTAACAGCGCGATTGTACACGCAGGGTATGATGCAGTTCCGGGATCTTTGATGGCAAAACTGAATGTCAAAGGGAATGAGATGATGGAACAGCTTTCAAAAGACCTGGATTTTCCGTTTCGGAGAATCGGTTCTCTTGTCATCTGTCTGAACGAAACGGATATGCCGAAACTGCAGGAACTGTACGAGAAAGGACTGAAAAATGGAGTCAGAGACTTAAAAGTCATCAGCGGAGAAGAGGCAAAGGCCATGGAGCCGAATCTGGATGATCAGGTCTGTGCGGCACTTTATGCGCCAACAGCAGGGATTGTCTGTCCGTTTGAACTGAATATTGCTCTGGCGGAAAACGCATGTGAGAACGGAGTGGAATTTCGATTAGGAACAGAAGTGGAGAACATTGTCAAGATTGACGGCGGATATGAACTTCATACAAATCAGGGAAATTTCCAGACAAGGTACGTTGTTAATGCGGCCGGGGTGTATGCAGACCGTTTTCATAATATGGTCAGCAGGAAAAAGATTCACATCACGCCGAGAAAAGGGGAATACTGTCTGCTTGATAAGACAGCCGGTCAGCATGTGAGCAGAACCATCTTTTCTCTTCCGACAAAATATGGAAAGGGCGTTCTTGTGACACCGACGGTACACGGCAATCTGCTTCTGGGACCGACTGCGAATGATATTGAAAATAAAGAAGGAACCAATACGACCAGAGAAGGACTTGATGAGGTTATCACAAAGGCGGGACAAAGTGTGAAAGACCTTCCGATGAGACAGGTCATCACATCCTTTGCAGGACTTCGTGCTCATGAGGATGGCAGTGAATTTATCATCGGAGAAGTTGAGGACGCAAAAGGATTTATTGACTGTGCGGGAATTGAATCCCCTGGACTTACCAGCTGTCCGGCAATTGGGGAGATGGTGGCGGATATTCTGAAAGAAAAAATGAGGCTGGAGAAGAAGGAGCATTTCATAGAGACAAGGAAAGGTATTCTTGATCCAAATACGCTGTCAACAGAAGAACATGCGGAGCTGATCCGGAAGGAGCCGGCATACGGAAATGTGATCTGCAGGTGCGAAATGATTACAGAAGGAGAGATTCTGGATGCCATTCACCGTCCGCTCGGTGCAAAATCTTTGGATGGAGTAAAAAGGCGTACACGGGCAGGAATGGGAAGATGCCAGTCTGGATTCTGCTCGCCAAGAACCATGGAAATTCTCGCACGGGAACTGGGAAAAGACATGTCCGAAATTACAAAAACGGGCGGAGAGTCCCGGCTTGTCGTCGGTACAAATAAAGACAGATTGTAGAAAGGAAGGCTTCGGAGATGAAAAACTATGATATTGTCATCATCGGGGGAGGACCGGCAGGGCTTGCAGCCGCAGTCTCAGCAAAAAGAAATGGAACAGACAGTATTCTGATTCTGGAAAGAGACAAGGAGCTTGGCGGAATCCTGAACCAGTGTATCCATAATGGATTTGGCCTCCATACTTTTCAGGAAGAACTGACCGGACCGGAATACGCCCAGCGGTTTATTGATCAGATCGTTGAACTTGGCATTGAATACCGGCTGAATACCATGGTTATGGATATCAGCCATGAAAAAGTGGTAACGGCCATGAATAAAGAAGAAGGGCTGTTTGAAATTCAGGCAAAGGCTGTCATTTTGTCTATGGGCTGCAGGGAGCGGTCCAGAGGAGCGCTGAATATTCCGGGATATCGTCCGGCAGGCATTTATTCCGCTGGTACTGCGCAGAGACTGGTCAACATGGAAGGCATGATGCCGGGGCGTGAGATCGTGATCCTTGGCTCCGGAGATATCGGATTGATTATGGCCAGGAGAATGACGCTTGAAGGGGCAAAAGTCAAAGTGGTAGCGGAGCTGATGCCGTATTCCGGAGGACTGAAGAGGAATATTGTTCAATGTCTCGACGATTATGGAATTCCGCTGAAATTAAGTCATACAGTTGTAGACATCAAGGGAAAGGAACGGCTGAAAGGAGTCACACTGGCCGAAGTGGATCAAAACGGGAAACCAATTCCTGGAACGGAAGAAGAGTATTCATGTGACACACTTCTGCTTTCTGTCGGATTGATTCCGGAGAACGAACTTTCACGCGGCATGGGTGTGGAAATGAGCAGAGTTACATCCGGTCCGGTTGTCAATGAGAGTCTTGAGACAAATATTGAGGGAGTCTTTGCATGCGGAAACGTGCTTCACGTACATGACCTGGTGGACTTTGTGTCTGAGGAGGCAGCTGCGGCGGGAAAACATGCGGCAGCGTATGTAAAAGGCGAAAGCAGACCGGGAAGCGGGCGGAGAATCACAATGAATCCGACAGGAGGAGTACGCTATACGGTTCCATCCACGATTGATCCGGAACGGATGGAAAATGAGCTTACTGTACGCTTCCGTGCGGGAGCAGTATTTAAAAATTGTTATGTAAGTGTATATTTTGATCAGGAAAGGGTCATACGCCGCAGACGTCAGATTGTGGCTCCGGGCGAGATGGAAGAAATCAGGCTGACAAAGGAACAACTTTCTCAGCATGCTGACCTGAAAATAATTACAGTAACAATAGAGGAGGCGTAGAAATGGAAATTCGACATTTAACCTGTATCAGCTGTCCGATGGGCTGTCCGATTACGGTAGAGATGGAAGATGGACAGGTCGTAAGTGTTACAGGAAATACATGCAAAAGAGGCGATATCTACGCGAGAAAGGAAGTGACAAATCCGACCCGGATTGTGACTTCCACGATCCGGGTAAAAGGCGGAGCTGAAGATATGGTATCGGTAAAGACAAAGGAAGATATTCCAAAAGGGAAGATTTTTGACTGCGTCAAAGCACTCAAAGGAATCGAGAAAGAAGCTCCGGTAAAGATTGGCGACGTAATCCTGAAAGATGTGGCCGGGACAGGCGTGGATATTGTTGCGACGAAACATGTAGAAAAAGCATAAAGAAATAAAATGTGCCGTACACGGAAAAGAATATAATTCCTGTACGGCACATTTTATTTCTTTATGCAGAATATCTTATCGGAGCCGGATGTCAGATCAGACTGTCCATGAAGTCGATAATCCCCTGTTCTACATCACAGCGGATGTCTGCGTAATTGTGAATTTCATGGCGGTATCCAGGATACACTTTTGTCTGAACCTGATGCCCGGTATCATGAAGCCAGTTGGATACTTCATAGAGACCCTGACCATAGTTGCCGACCGGATCCTGATCTCCTCCAATATTATAGAATGGCAGAGAAGCAGGTACTTTTTCAGCCCACTCTTTTCCTGTGATTACACGCATCATCTGAGTGAAATAGTAAAGAGAACGATTCAGCGTTGGCTTGGTAAAAGCATCGAACGGATCTTCCGCATGGTCTTTCTGAACATATGGATCAGAACAAATCCATTCATTGCCGAGAGCAGAACTTTCGCAGCGTTCACACATCCATCCGAGAAGTTTTCCGGCATAGGACGGATCTGCCTCATCGCCATGGCCACCGTCGACAACTGATTTCAGTTCCTCCTCCGCCTCCCCGGCTCCCCGGAAAACACCGGCGGTACCGCAGATTGTGACACCGGTCAGCTCTGCACCATATTTGGCTGCATAATCTCTTGCGATAAAAGATCCCATGCTGTGTCCGAAAAGAAAATATGGAAGCTCCGGATATTTTTCGCGGACAATCCCGGTCAGTGCATGTTCATCTTCCATCATAGTATGGCATCCCTTGTCACCCCAGTCTCCCCAGGTATCGTTCATCATAGCCGTTTTTCCATGTCCTACATGATCATCGGCCGCAACAATATAGCCGGCATCCACAAAGGCTGAAATCATGTGAAGATATCTTCGTGAGTGTTCCCCATATCCGTGGATCAGCTGGACAATGCCCTTCGGCTTTGCAGCGGGAACGTAAATCCAGCCACAGACGGTATCACGTTCATTATAAGATGGAAACTGAACTTCATGTAACATATAAACACCTCCATTCTAGATTACAGATCGTAAGTTCATCTCATCTGTCTAAAATCATTGTAGAATTCAGAAAAAATGATGTCAAGAAAGAATGCGTATCTTTCCGGCTTTCTTAAATTAAAACAGGAAAAACGGAGAGAGAATTATATAATGAAAGATGAAAAAAGTGAAATTTCAAAAATTGGCAAGAAAACCGAAAAATTCTGCTTGACAATAAGAAAGGAGTTTAGTATAATTACTCATGCGTTATGGAACGCATAATAAAATACTGACATGAATTCAGTATCCGGAGAAATACTCAAGAGGCTGAAGAGGCGCCCCTGCTAAGGGTGTAGGTCGGGCAACCGGCGCGAGGGTTCAAATCCCTCTTTCTCCGTTTTATTTATTGCCCTTTTTCGGGTGATAAATAAAGAACAGATTATCAGATCAAAAAAACAAAAAAAGTTTTAAAAAAGTGCTTGACAGAAGCGAGCGGATGTGATAATCTAATATAGCTGTCGCGAGAGAGCGGCAACGAAAACAAAGAACTTTGATAACTGAACAATAGACAACGATCCCTGAAAATTCATGAGAATTATTCAGAACAAGGAAC